>NZ_JAGTTT010000002.1:0-211808 GCF_018223505.1 Anaerostipes sp. Marseille-Q3525 | reverse complement strand
TTTTTTCGGTTATCTATCGTCTTCATTAAAAATGCCCTAAACAAAATGTTCAAGGCATAATAAAAATATTTGAGTTGTTTATATATAAAAAGACAAAATATGCATATTAAACAAATTTTATCTTTATTATATTGATTTTTTTTGCAACTGCTCTTTATAATCTATGTTGCACTTCTCTCGGTAACACTTCGTGATTTAATGAGTTTACCGAATAAATCTACCGTTGGTCCTAATCAAAAAAGCTTTTTATCCAATCTCTAGTAATCTTAACATTCATATGTGTCCCTACTTTGCTTAACAGATAGTAAATGAATAATCTATATCTTCTTCTGCACTGATACAATATTCATCTTCTACATTGCTGCCCCAACTGTCAATGCCTCCAACACCTCGAACCGCTCCATAAATACAAAGAATCGTTCTTCTTGCTGGTGGCAATTCTTCATGATGCAATGCATTTTCAATTTCAGATGCTGTATAAGGTAAGCATGAAAAAGCAAATGGCTCATCTTTTTTCTCAATACGAAGTGTTTGAGATGAATAATCTGTCCTGCTATTATCGAGACTCGTATGTCTTACAATATCTACCCATTCTGTATCCATTCTCATACCACATTCCTGTGGAACAAGATATGGTGTTAGGCTCAAATCAGAAACTTCATAGACTCCTTCTATTGCTCCTGCTTTTCTATCTGGATAAGTTTCTCCTGATAATCCTTTATATAAATATTTATCTGCCAACGTTGGCATAACAAACCTCATACCAAAGACTGGGAATTCAGGTAATCCTTTAACACCATTATAATGCACATTCACCTGAATTTTTCCTGTAATATCTACCGTATATGTTACAACAACCGTTGTAGAAGGAGTATTGATTGTTTCATAAGTATATTGAACCATGATCTCATCAGCTGAAACATCTCCTTCATAACTATTATTATCTGGTGCATATATTTTTTGTACTTCACCATCCATAAAAACCTGAACATCTTTACAATCGATAAACATATCGGCTGAAAGCCAGCTTCCACTCTTAATATGAAATTTACTTCCTCGATCGTTATCTGTCAAGGCTCTCCAAAAAGTAGGCTTTGGACAGCGATATAACCATTCATATCCATTTTTTACTATAGATTCTAATCCACCTTGTGCATAAGAAAATATATAATTAAATTCTTTGCCATGTACACCAAGTGTATAATCACCATATACAACTCTTAATTTACTTTTATCTGTATAAGCCATAGTAATACCTCACTTCCTGCATTGCTGGTTTTTCTTTTCGATCAGCAAATACGATTCCATTTCCTGAGAATTCGTAGTCTGATGGCCTGTCATCAAAGTCTCCTCCATAGCGTAGAACTTCTTTTTCTGTTACATGATCTTTTACTAAAATTGCTTGATCAATAAAATCCCATATAAATCCACCTTGATACATTTCATATTTATCAATAAGTTTCATGTAGTCTCCAAGTCCACCCATTGAATTTCCCATATCATGCATAAACTCACATAAAATATAAGGTTTCTTTGGATTATTATTTAAGTATTCTTCTACTTCTTTTGGTTTTGCATACATTCTAGTCTCGATATCAGAAATTGTATCTTCATATGCCCTATTATAGAAAGAGCTCTCATAGTGAACCAGCCTTCCATCCTTCTTCTCTTTAAAAAAGTCATTCATAGCTTCAATGTTATCTCCAGCATAAGACTCATTTCCCAAAGACCAGAATAAAACTGATGTATGATTCTTAAACGTCTCATAATTTGTTCTGGCTCTATCTACTACAACCTCTCTCCACTGTGAAATGGATCCTGGGATATTGACTGACGGCTCAACCGCACCAAGCTTCTGCCATGAGCCATGACTCTCTAAGTTTGTCTCCGCCATCACATAGATTCCAGCATCATCACACATGTAATACCACGGAATTTGATCCGGATAATGGCAGGTTCTTACTGCATTGATGTTGTTTCTTGTCATACAGTTTATATCAGAAACCATATCCTCCAAGCCGATGCATCTTCCGGTTTTTGGATTCCACTCATGTCTGTTAACACCATTGATAATCAGTCGTTCTCCATTTAAAAGCATTACCTTGTTCTTGATTTCAATTCTTCTAAATCCAATTCTGTACGGAACAACTTCTATGATTTTTCCATCTGCTTTTAATAATTCGATGTAAGCCTTGTAAAGATATGGCGTATGATCATCCCACTTTTTAATGTCTTTGATATCGTCTGATATGCTGCCAACAAAGTCTCCATCTTTATCTTCTAATTCAATATTTCTTTCTAAGATAACCTGGTCATCCACATTTTTTAATATAATCCGTGCACACACATCCTGATTTTCTGTAGCAGATACACGAATATTTGTATTTAATGTTCCGCTCACATTATCCTCATTCAGCACCGGATTCAACCACATATCCTCCACATGTGCTTCCGGAAGTGCTCTAAGAGATACATTTCGGAAGATACCGAAGAAGCGGAAGAAATCCTGATCCTCTAAGAATGCTGCACTGCACATCTTGTGAATCTCAACTGCAAGCACATTATCCTTTTCCCTGATATATGGTGTCAGATCAAATTCGGATGGTGTAAAGCTGTCTTCTGCATAGCCTATAAATTCACCGTTCAACCATACATACATCGCCTGCTCCACACCTTCAAAGAACAGTCTAACTCTCTTACCACAAAGCTCCTTATCCAAGTCAAATTTTTTAATATAAGAACCAACCGGATTATACTCAGCTTCGCTGAACATTCCTGTTCCATCTCCTGCACTCTCTATACTGTAAGCACCCCTTCTGTAGGTCTTACCTTCCCAAGGATACAGGGTATTGATATAACGAATCTGATCATAACCGGCAAGCTCAATATGACCCGGAACCATAATCTTATCAAAATATGATGTATCATAATCCTCTTTATAAAAATCAGCCGGTCTGCTCATCGCATTTCTGCTAAAACAAAATTTCCACTGTCCATTTAATGATTGTATTAAGTTGTGTGAATTGCTGTTCAACGCTTCATAATTTGTGAAATAGTCATGATCGCTATGTGCTGCAATCTGATTCACTCTGAATATTTCCGGATTATCAATCCATCTGATATCTGCGTTCATTTTCATACCTCGCTTTCTAATTTTACATTTAGCCCCAAAAGTAAATATTCACTCTGGAGGCTATTTCTTTATTCCATACTTTCTTTTAACTGTTCGTTTGCACCTTCAATATTCATGAATGAAAGAATGATTGTGATAATCAAATCAAACGCAAATGGTAACCACAAGTACATAACATTCATCATACTGATACAGCTTGCTGACTGAACAGCTACATTATTAACATATCCGCTTGCATCCAGTAACCATCCTGAAAGTGCTACACCAATACCACCACCAAGCTTTGTACCAAAAGATGTACACGAAAACATAGACCCATCAATTCTCTTACCAGTCTTAAGATATGTATGCTCTGAACAGTTTGCGATAACTGCTCCAACATCACCTTGCCAAGGTCCTTCACCAAGAGATGTTAATACGGTAAACACTAACATAAGAGGAATGCTTCCTAAATATCCAGCTACAATAATTCCCAAACGACAGATTGTAGCAAATACATAGCTGTACTTATTAAGCTTGTACATTCCTCTTGCTTTTGCAACCAATGTAGGTGTGATAGCAAGTGCTATAATCAATGGAATATTAATTGCCCACGAGAATACACCGAAGAGTTTCTGATTAAAAAGCACATACGTCATAAAGTAAGTTCCAACGCTAAGCATAGCTGCTCTTAACTGCTGAAGAATATATACAACGCAAATCATGACAAAATATTTATTAGATATAAGTAGCTTAAATGTTTCTGCCAATGTAAGCTTACTGTCTTCTTCCTCTTTTCCATCTCTAAGCTCCGCATCAGAAAGTTCCTTAACCGAAAAGCATGACAATGTATTTGATATGATACCAACGATACAGTATATGATTGCTACAATTCTCCATGCTACTGCCCCACCGCCAAATGATGTTACAAGTCCAAATGTGATGGACTGAATCAAAAGATTGGTACCAAATGAGAACATAAATCTAAATGAACCCATTTCAACACGCTCTTTCGCATTCTTTGTTACAAGCGATGTCAATGCTGCATAAGCAATATTATTTGCTGTGTAGAATACTGCGTTTAATAATGTGTATGCAATAAAGAACCATGCATACTGTGCAGTCTTGCCCAGACTGGTTGGAATGGCAAATACACCAAACAATGTTACAGCACATCCAAAGAATCCATAAAACATCCATGGTCTGGCTTTTCCCATCTTGCTCTTTGTTCTGTCAATCATAGAACCAAAGAAAATATCTGATACACCATCAAATAATTTCGATACAGCAATTAATGTACCGACAATACCTGCATTTAAGCCTATGGTGTCTGTCAAATAAATCATTACAAAAGATGTCAGAAATGCATATACAACATTTCCTGCAATATCGCCTGATCCATAACCCACTTTGTTATACCATTTTAGGTATCTCCTCTCTTCCATGTAAAAATTTCTCCTTTCATTTACCATAATGTTTTCTCAATTTCTTTATACATAGTATATATATAATTATTGTCAAAGACCATTTCATAAATTATTCAAAACATACACAAAACAACACTATCAACAAAAAAATGTATATATTTTTTTGTTTTTTATTATTTTTAACATACACTTTTTTGAACTTTCATTGAAATTCTATCAAATTTGCATAAATATAGAAATATTTTTTATCATTTCAAATTAAAATAGACAGTATAGCTGTAAAATGGTAAAATCATATAGTAAATATAAGTGAATTTTTGCATCGATCTTTCATATTTTCGATTCATTCTATATGTAAGGAGCTATAATGTATACAAATAATGCATATCTAAACAATTCAACCATTGACCGAAAAGACAAATCCAAACCTCTTGTCATAACTATGTGTGGAACTTATAAATTATATACACGTCCAAAACTCCCCACATGGCGGCCTCGTGGTAGACTAGATTTTCAATTACTCTATATTGCTGCTGGAAAAGCACATTTTCATTTTGATAACAATGATGAAGAAACTATTGTTCATGCTGGTCATATGGTTCTATATCGTCCAAAAGAACCACAAAAATACGAATATTACGCAAAAGATCAAACTGAAGTTTACTGGGTTCACTTTACTGGAAACAATGTCACGAACATGCTTCGTTCTTATGGACTTACTAATAAAAAAGTTTTTCACTGTGGATCCGGTGCAGAATATCAAAATCTGTTTCGTTCTATGATAAAAGAATTGCAAATGTGCCAAGATGGTTATGAAGAAATGCTTGAAATATATTTACGACAGATTTTTATCAAACTTCAGCGACATTTTAAATCATCTCTCAATTTTGATAATTCACATGCTTTCGAAGAAATAGATAACGCAATCTCTTACTTTTGTGAACATTATAATGAACCAATTAATATTGATGATTATGCCAAAGAAAATCATTTTAGTACTAGTTGGTTTATCCGTAATTTTAAATTATACACTGGGATTACACCAAAACAGTATATTCTAAAAAAAAGAATATATAATGCAGAGGCATTACTTCAAAATACACAATATAATATCAATGAAATCGCACAGATTATTGGTTATGACAATCCTCTGTATTTTAGCCGTGTTTTTCAAAAGACAAAAGGAATATCGCCTTCTGAATATCGCAAAAACATATCACAACGTGTATTCAATTCTTCTTTATAAATTTTATATAAAAAAATAGAGATACTTTGTAATTAAAGTATCCCTATAATTTATCATCTGTCCGATGATTTACTTTCATTTATAAAACTAGGATTTCTTGTGTCCCTCTCAACGACATCAAGAGCTACAACAACTGTAATTTCTTCTAAAAGCTCTTTTTGACTGTAAGTTTCACTTATTTTCTTAAAACTAAAATGCTTCAAAAACCGCTTAAACTCAAGGATTTTTAGATATTGTCCTTTTGTATCAACACCATACTCTCGATATGAACTGTATTCGGGAACTGATCCACGGCTGTAGCCCTCATAACTTTATATCCTGCTGCCTCAAACACTTCCAGATCTCTTGCCAGGCTTGTCGGTTTACAGCTGATATATACCATCTGTTCTACCCCAAAATCAATAATCTTCTGAATTGCTTTTGGATGAATCCCATCTCTAGGAGGATCAAGTACGATAAAATCCGGTTTATCTTCTAATTCATCCACAACTTTTAGTACATCTCCTGCAATAAATTCACAGTTATCGAGTCCATTTAACTTGGCATTCACTTTCGCTGCTTCTACCGCTTCCTCAACAATCTCGACTCCAACAACTTTCTTTGCAACTGGTGCTAGCATCTGTGCGATTGTTCCGGTTCCGCTGTATAAGTCAAAGATTACTTTGTCTTTTGTCTCCCCGACAAACTCTCTGGCAGTCTTATATAATACTTCTGCCCCTAATGTATTTGTCTGGAAGAATGAAAATGGTGAAATCTTAAATTTTAATCCAAGAATTTCCTCATAAAAATAATCTTTCCCATATAAAATATCAATCTTATCTGCCTGTACAACATCTGCAAGGCTGTCATTTGTTGTATGAAGAATTCCAATAATTTTTCCATTTAATGGTAATTCTAATAATGCTTCACTTAGCTTGCTAAGATCTGCTTCTGCCTGTGATGTTGTTACGATATTGATCAATAGATTTCCTGAACTTTCTGATCTTCTTACAACCAGGTGTCTAAAGTATCCTTCGTGGCGCATTTTGTGATAAAATGGCAGTTCCATCTGCTGTGCAACATTTAATGCACATTTTACGATAGAATTGTAATCATTATCCACAATCTGGCAGTCTGTGATGTTTACAATATCGTGAAATGTGTTCTTTTTGTGCATTCCAAGTGCTAATGGACCATCTTTTACTTCATCTCCAAAGGAAAATTCCATCTTATTACGATATCCGTGTACTTTTGGACTTCCTTTAATTTCTTCCCATATATCATCATTTACATAATCTTTTAACAGATCACGTACCATACCTTCTTTGATCTTTAACTGATTCTCATAAGATACTGTCTGATAAAAACAACCACCACAGATCCCAAAATGTGGACAGACAGGTTTTGCATCTTCTAATGGAGATTTCTCTAAGACATCTAATAGTCTTACCACACATCCGCTTTTTCTCTTCTTTGTTACCTGACCTTTGATCCTCTGACCATTTATGACACCTTTGACTGTGACTTTCTGGTCTTCACAGATAAAAGTTCCCTTGTTTGGAAATTCTGTCTTTATGATCTTTCCTTCAATGATATCTTTCTTCTTCATTGTCATCCCTTTCTTTTTATTCTATCTAACACAAACTTCTTTCTATACATAAGCTGTCACAGAAAAAAGATGGAAATACCATCTTGGTACTTCCATCATTCTAGCTATAACATCAATTCGTCAAACTGTTCTTTGTAATATCCATGGGCATAATGTGCTTGTCCTTCTTCGTCAATCTCCATGATCAGGAAAGTTGGTTTCCTTCCTGCCTGACGAGGATAGGAAATACTTCCTGGATTCAAAATCGTTACATCATCCCCAATCTCAATGAATGGTACATGTGTATGTCCATACATCACTACATCATATCCCATTTCCAACGCATGTTCTCTTAGATAATCCACACCTGAGTTTACATAATAGTTATGTCCATGAGTCACTAACACCTTATAGTCTCCAAGCCGTATCTCTTCTTCGTTCGGAAGATCCAAGTAATAATCGTTGTTACCTGCGACCATGACTACCGGACAGCCCGCTATTTCTCGTATGTATGAATCTCCACGTTCCACATCTCCGCAGTGAATCATCATGTCGATGTCACCTACCTGCTTTAAGACACCCTCGATATCATCATTACGTCCATGGGAATCACTGATCACTAAAATCCTCATAAACTTTCTCCTCATTTTATTTACAAAACTTCTCTAATACGTCTTAGTGCCTCTCCTCTGTGGCTGATGGCATTCTTCTCATCACTGGTTAGTTCGGCACTGTATTTTCCATATTGTGGTAAATAGAAGATTGGATCATAACCAAATCCATTCTCCCCTTTGATCTCATATCCTATACTCCCTTCCATAGTACCACGAATTACCTTACTTTGTCCATCCGGAAATGCAGCTGCGACCGCACAAACGAATCTTGCACTTCTTTTTTCTTCTGGTACATCTTTCAATCTTTCAAGGATCACACTGTTTTTCTTCACATACGAAGTGTCTTCTCCAAGATATCTAGAAGAATAAATTCCCGGTTCACCATTCAGTGCATCAATCTCTAATCCTGAGTCATCAGCAAGTGTTAACTGCCCTGTGACTTTCATAACTGCTTTCGCTTTGATCAGTGCATTTTCCTCAAATGTCGTTCCATCTTCCACAATATCGATATCCACTCCTGCTTCTTTCATGGATACGATCTCGTATTTGGACTCATCTAAAATCTCTCTGATCTCTTTCATCTTATGTTCGTTGCCTGTAGCAAAGATTAATCTCTGTCTCATTTATTTTCTCCTTCTTGGCGGTTTTGGCCCAAGGTACTGATAGAATTCTCCTCGGATCATTCCATTATAAACTTTACGTTTCTTTGTTGGTTTTCCAAGATATTTTTCTGTATCCTCATAAGAAGTAATAACATACTTAGACCATGTATCTAAGCGGTCAAACGCTTCTTTCATCTCTGTGTATAATTGAGGTAATGTCTCCTGATCTTCCAGTCGTTCTCCATATGGCGGATTCGCAATGACAAATCCATATGGTTTTGGATGCCTTAAATCTTTAACTTCTCTTTGCTGAAAATGGATCAGATGATCGACTTCTGCATCCTGTGCATTCGCCCTTGCAATCTTTAACATTCTAGGATCTTTATCATATCCCTGAAGATCCATTTCTACATCGTAATTTACCAGATCATTTGCTTCATCGATCGCATCATACCATACTTTCTTTGGAAGAAAATTGCTCCAATGTTCTGATTCAAAAGAACGATTCATTCCAGGAGCCATATTTAACCCCATCATAGCAGCTTCAATCAAAAATGTTCCACTTCCACAAAATGGATCCACTAAGATTCTGTCTTTGTGCCATGGTGTTAGCATAAGCAAGGCTGCTGCCAATGTCTCACGGATTGGTGCTTCACTGACTAACTTACGGTATCCACGCTTGTGAAGTGGTGTTCCTGTTGTGTCTAAACTTATGGTTACCTGATCCTTTAAAATGAAGACGCGTACCGGATAGTCATCTCCATCTTCATTAAACCATGATACTTTATATTTTGACTTCATACGATCTACCATGGCTTTCTTGACGATTGACTGGATATCCGGTGCGCTGAATAATTTACTCTTTGCTGTAGATGCTTTCTTTACCCAGAAACGTCCATTCTCTGGGATATAATCTTCCCATGGAAGTTTCTTTGTTCCTTCAAATAAATCATCAAATGTATATGCTTTAAAAGAACCTATTTTTAATAAGATTCTCTCTGCTGTTCTTAAAAATATATTGGAACGGGCGATTCCTTCTAAATCTGTACGAAAAGTCACTCTCCCGTCTTCTACTTTAACGATCTCATATCCTAAATCTAGGATTTCTCTTTTTAATACTGCTTCCAGCCCAAAATGGCATGGTGCAATCAGTTCGACTGTATTCATTCATTCTCCTTTGTATTTTTATTCTTTCACTATTCTACCTTTTTCCCCATTTTTCGTCAACTGTCAACTACATACATCCGACTTATTTCCGTTTGGTTTTCATTTGATTTTTTGCTTTTTCTTCCATATAGTAATATACACCTCCAATAATATTGTAAACTTCAAATCCATCTTTTCTAAGATGTCTTGCTGCCATCATACTCTGTCCCCCAAAATCACAATACACGATGATCTTTTTCCCAATCATCTGTTCATAACAGTCTTTTAAGATTCCATATGGACAACTTAGTGCATCTTCCAAATGTCCTTCTTTATAACGATCTTCCTCCCTTACATCCATTAAAATATAATGTTGTTTATCTCTTGAAAGCCTGATTCCTTCTTTTAATGATATATTCTCAAATTCCATAAAAGTTCCCTTTTTGTTAGCATATGCATATCTAAAACTCTCGGAACTAAAAAGGGATCGCTATATACATTACAAAGCGATCCCTCTTTCTTACTTAGTACTCATCATTTGCATTTTTGCTGCTGTTTTTTGAGCTGTTCTGATTCTTGTTTTTATTCTGATTGCTTGATTTGTTTGATCCTCCGTTGTTGCTTGAGTTGGAAGACTGGTTTTTGTTACTTGAATTTGAACAATTCTTTGCCATGTTCATTCTCCTTTCTTTGTGATACAGGTTTATTTTGCACAAAATCCTGTCAATCTATTCAAAAAAATTTATTTGATTTTTTCAAAAAAACACTTGATTTTTTTCAACCAGTCATATATTATAAAGACATCGAGGATATGTTTATTTTCGATTATAACCCCTTATTAATTTATTTATACTCCCCTTAAAAAGAGCAGATTTCCCTATCTGCTCTTTTTATTATTATTTATTTATGTTTTTCAAAATGTACAAATGAATTTATTGACATTTTTTATGTCATGTGTATAATTAAAACTGTTCAAGAACAAAGGTGTTCCGATCATAGGATTGGAATGCCTTTTTTTATTATATTGGTTCATCTGATGTAATAATCACACTGTTAATCTATGGTAATTCCTTGGGTCTTCTCCATAGATCAGCAGAATTCTTTCTTAAGACTTTATACAACACCGTACACTAATCTTTGACAAGTTTTTGGCATCTTGCAGACATACTAGTAACGGACTAATCATTGACTTGAACACATACTTACTATGTTGACTAGAATAAGACTAAAATAAGACTAGAATTTGACGAATGAATGACTAGAATTTGACTGACAATGACGACTAATTTTGAAACTTAAAAGTAAGACCCAACACAATACCCAAACTACATATGACATTAGAGAAGCCTCGGACAAATGTCCGAGGCCTTTCTCTTTAATATATTTAATTATTATTAACTCTATTCTACATCATCTCATCTGGTTTCTTCTGATCTTCCGGACGCATAAATCCTGCAAGTAAGAGTTCATAACTTCCAAAATATGAAATAAACATCCAGATCATTCCTGAAAAGAATGACACTCCCGCTGTTACTCCGATCGTCTCTATCAGTTCAAAGATCACTCTTGCATAAATAGAAAGCTTAAAGATCTTTCCAAATGACACTTCATCTTTATTCTTACGGTCAAGTCTTGTTTTCTGATTAAAGTATGCAAGCATTGTGATAAACACTGCAACTGTCAGATAAGAGATAATATTCACGATCCATTGTGAGAAAAACATAATCACAATAAAAATATGAATTATCGGTATCATGGCCGTCATAGCTTTGTTGTTAAATACAACATCTTTAAAATCTTTAAATGAAACTCTATTGAGCATATTGCCTACTGCTGCATTCTTCACAACCATCTCATCTTTGGCAAATACCATCTCCATCGAATACTCATTGCTTAAATCATTCACATTTACTTTATTCTTTGATGTATCCGCAATAAAATGTACTCCTGCAATATCAAAATCCATTTGACGGTCAACCTTCAGCGTTCCATCTTTTAATTCAAATACAGGCATTCTTTCCATGATAAAGTTCTTAAAGCCACCGACACTGATACTGAATCCTGCAACGTCCATACCATAACCAAGGATTGTTATGATCAACGTGATCGCTGCAAGAAATAAGATCACCTTTCCTTTCGTAAGATCTAAAAGTCTTTTGTACTGGCTTGGTTTTAAGCATGCTATCTTAAACTGCTCAAACCAGCTGATTTTCTCTGATTTATCCATAAGTTTCTATTCCCCATATACGATACTTTCCAGTAATTCGTCTTTTTCTTTTGTTCCTTTTAAAAGTTCAACAAGTTTCGCTGCAAAATCAATTGCCGTTCCCATTCCACGGCTTGTGATGATCTTGCCGTCTACAACAACTTTTTCAGTCTGGTAATCTGCTGATTTTAATTCTTCTTCCATTGCAGGATATGAAGTTGCTTTTCTTCCTTCTAACATTCCATATTGTTCAAGCACTGTTGGTGCTGCACAGATTGCTGCCAGGTATTTATTATTCTTATATGCCTTTTTAAGCACCTTACCAAGACCTTCATGTTCTCTTAAGTGAATTGTTCCAGGCATTCCGCCAGGAAGTACATACATCGCTCCTTCTGCTTCGATCACTTCATGGAACATAATGTCCGCTTCCACTTCGATGCGGTGTGCTCCTGTGATCATTTTTGAATTCCCGATCGATACTGTAACTGTAGGGATCTCTGCACGACGCAGCATATCTACAACTGTCAGTCCTTCAATTTCTTCAAATCCATCTGCCAAAAATACAAATACTTTGCCTATCATAATGTTTTCTCCTTTATCAACTCATATTATGTGTATTACAATATTGTTTTTCTTCCTCTTCTTTATTATAATAACTTTATAGAAAAAGTAATAAAAAGTCAACCCGTCACAGGCTTAGTATTTCTTTCCTGTTTTTGATTGACATTTTCGTTAAGAATCTGTAAAATAGATTTCATTGAGAATATACATGTTTCCGTAGCTCAGCTGGATAGAGCGACCGCCTCCTAAGCGGTAGGTCGGGTGTTCGAATCACCTCGGGAACGTTTTTTGTGCCGGAGTTATATACATCATTTCCGGCACTTTATGTTTATTAAGGAGGAATCTCATGAAAGGTTTATTTATTATCAATCCATCATCTGGTAAACAAAATATTGAATCTATGTTAAAAGATATCATGGCAACTCTGATCCTTGACCAGATTTGTTCTCATATTGATGTTTTTTATACAAAAGGTAAAGATGATGCCAAAAACCGCGCTGCAGAATTAAAACCGGGAGAATATGACTTTGTTGTATCTGTTGGCGGTGATGGTACATTAAATGAGGTCACAAATGGTCTGATCTTAAGCGAAAGCAATATTCCTATGGCTATCATTTCTGCTGGAACAGTTAATGACTTCGCTACATATATGAAGCTTCCACAAACAGCAGATGGTTTCTGTCAGATGATCAAAGAATTTCAGATCAAGAAAGTTGACGTCGGACGTGTTAATAATGAATACTTTATTAATGTTCTGGCTGCCGGTATGTTAACAGATATTGCTTACAAAGTTCCAAAAGACAAAAAAGCAGTCCTTGGTAAAATGGCATATTATCTGGAGGGTGTCAAAGAATTTCCAAAGCAGCTGGCACAGAATATGACTTTGACATTTAACAGTAAGGAATTTAATGGAACAGAAGATATCATGCTCTTTTTAGTTGCAAACTCAAAAAGTGTTGGAGGATTTGCTGATGCTGCCCCTCTTGCGTCTGTTTCTGATGGATATTTAGATGTTATGATCATTAAAAAAATGGCACTTCTTACAGAAGCACCAGATCTTATTTTTAAATTATTCCAAGGTGAACATCCAAAGCATCCTTCCATTGAATATTTCCAGACAAAATCTTTATCTGTTCTTCCAACAGAAAAAACTGCTGAAATCGCAATCGACTATGATGGTGAAATATTAGAAGAAGGACTCCCGGTTGATATCTCTATCATGCCAGAAGCCCTCAATCTTATCATCTTACGTTCGACAAATTAATATTATTTTAATTTTCCAGAACCAATCTGCTTTCCATTATAACTTACAGTATATTTGCTTCCTTTGCATTTATATGTAAGATTAGAAGCAGGTTGGTTTTTTTCTAACATCACTGTTACATCTTTTAAATGATTAAGTGGAATCTTATATGGTGATAATTTATTCCCTGTTGTAAGGAATCCGTATTCATCATCCTGTAATACCATTTCCATTGTCTTAAATGGTGCAATGGTTTTATAATTATTAAATCCATAGTTTAACATTTTGATCGTGTCTTCATATAATTCATATCCATGAGCACACAAATCCACAACGATCAGTTCCTGATCTCCTCGTTTTGCAAATGTTACAAGTGTTCCACCTGCTTTTGTTGTATACCCTGTTTTTCCACCTTCCACTCCATCATACACATACATAGTTCGTTTTACCATCTTATGGTGGTTCCAGAGTTCTTTTCCATGTTTGTCCTTATTCGTTGGTGCGATGTAATAATTGGATTTACATGCAACATAGCGGAATGTTTCATTCTCAAGTGCTGCCTTTGAAATCTTAGCCATATCTCTTGCTGTAACATAATGATCATCATCATGTAATCCATTTGTTGTTACAAAGTGAGAACCTGTACATCCTAATTCTTCGGCTTTCTTATTCATTAATTCTACAAACTTCTTTGTAGTTCCTGCTGTATGCTCTGCTGCTCCATTACATGCTTCATTTGCAGATTCAAGCATAATTGCATTCAATACATCGATCAAGGGAATCTTCTCACCTGCCTGAATTCCAATATGTGTACTTCCTGGTTCAATACTGTTTACCGCATAACTTGAGAAATTAACTTCATCATAAAGATCTTTATTATTCTCAATTGCTACCAGTGTTGTCAGGATCTTTGTAATACTTGCTGGATAATGACGATCATCGATCTTCTTCTGAAATAGTATCTTTCCTGATTTGGCATCAATGACAATCCCTGACTTTCCATAAATCGATGGCCGTTTTGCTGTTGTTTTTTCTTGTGTTGCAACTCCATCTTTTGCCAGAATATTTGCTGCTGGCACTTGTGATACAGCCAATAATGACACTGCTGCTATCGCTGTAATCTTTTTAAAAGTATTTTTCATGCTCCTTCTCCTTTTTCTTATTAGATTAGACCGAATTTTTTTAATCCTTTTTCAATTCCATCCTCATCTGCTCTTGCTGTCTTATATGGTGCGATTTCTAATAATTCTGGAACTGAATTGCCCATTGCTGTACCATATTTTACATACTGAATCATGTCAATATCATTTGCACTGTCTCCAAATGCATAGGAATCATCCCTTGAAATGCCTGTATGTTCAAGAATTCTTTCAATTCCTTTTGCCTTGTTAACTCCCATTGGTACAAATTCTACAGAATTAACTGGCTCATGATATGTTCCTTTGTATTTGTGTCCTAAAATCTCCTCGATCTCTGGTTTTAAATCAAGATCCATATGATGATATGTCCATTTAGCTACATCAACAGCTTCACTGATCGGATATAATGTTGTTTCACAGTCAACTTCTGTCTTGTTCTTCATTGCAACATAATAGTCATCATGGTTGTCTGGATCATAATATCCATGCTGTTCACCTTCCAGAATGATTCCGATCTTCTGCTTTTTACCCCAATCAATAACTGTCTGCACTTCCTGTTTCGTCATCAATTCTCTATGAATTACTTTTCCCTCATATTCTACATAAGCACCTGCACCTAAGATCATTCCATGAAATCCCATATGAAAATATTCTTCCGGCATCATTCCTTTGCTTCTTCCTGTGCACATAACTGCCTTGTGTCCATTTGCGATCAGCTGATTTATTGCTTTTACCGCTGATTGTGGAATTCCAATTCCTGAATAATGTAGTGTCCCATCAATATCAAAAAATATGATCTTGCTCATTCTCTCTTTTTCTCCCTTAAATATTCTCTATCTGCCAGTCAATTGGCTCTAACCCATGTTCTTTTAGGAATTCATTTGCCTGACTGAAATGATGACATCCAAAAAATCCTCTGTATGCGGATAACGGACTTGGATGTGGTGCCTCCAAAATCAAGTGATTTGGATTATTAAGCAATGCTTTCTTACTCTGTGCCGGGCGCCCCCAAAGCATGAATACAATTGGTCTGTCCTGCTGATTCAATACTCTGATCGCAGCATCCGTAAATTCTTCCCATCCAATACCTCTGTGGGAATTCGCACGATGTGCCTGCACTGTTAACACCGTATTTAACATCATAACTCCCTGATCAGCCCATTTCTTTAAATATCCATTATTCGGAATATAGCACCCTAGATCTTCATTCAGTTCTTTATAAATATTCACAAGTGATGGTGGTGCTTCAACTCCTGGTTTCACTGAAAATGACAATCCATGAGCCTGTCCATCTCCATGATATGGATCTTGTCCTAAGATCACAACCTTTACATCTTTTACTGGTGTAAAATGGAATGCATTAAAGATATCATCTGCTGGAGGAAATATCAGCTTTGTATGATATTCATCCATGACCTTCTGATAAAGTTTTCTATAGTATGGCTTTTTATATTCTTCTTTTAAATAATCTGCCCAGTCATTTGTAATTGGCGGCATATTTCGACCTCCTTTTTAAAATCTTTTCCCATTATATCATAATTTGTAGTAAAATAAAATTCGGTATAAATTATTTAAAGAAAAGGAGGATATTATTTTGAAGCAAATGAAAAGTTTACTTGAAGATCCACATGGTTTTTCTGTATCTCTTGTCTTCGATGGAATTCTTGTCGGAATCTTTGCTGGCTGTATTTCTGTCATTTATCGTCTGCTTTTAAATAACGCTGAAAAACTATTATTTGCAATCATTGCATTTACAAAAACAAGACCTTTCTGGATTGCAGTCTGGTTTATCGCTCTCATTATCATGGGATTGATCGTTGGATGGATCATGTCTTGGGAAGGAATGGCTTCCGGAAGTGGTATTCCTCAGGTTCAGGGAGAAATGAAAGGTTATTTAAATCAGAATTGGTATCGTGTTCTTTGTTCTAAGATCATCGGTGGTACCTTATGTATTCTTGGAGGTTTGTCTCTTGGACGTGAAGGCCCATCCGTACAACTTGGTGCCATGTCTGCCAAAGGTCTTTCTAAAATCACTAAGAAATCTCCAACAAAAGAACGTTATATGATGACGTGCGGTGCTGGTGCTGGTCTTGCGGCTGCCTTTAATGCTCCACTTGCTGGTGTTATGTTTTCTCTTGAAGAATTACAGAAAAACTTTAATAGTTCTATGTTAGTCTGTATTATTTCAGGATGTGTTACTTCCGATTTTATTTCAAAAAATGTATTCGGATTATCTCCTGTCTTCGACTTTCACCTAACAGCAGCACTGCCTTTAAAACATTACTGGATGTTAGTACTTCTTGGAGTTTTGCTTGGATGTTGTGGTGCATTTTATAACTTTGTTATGTTAAAAGGACAGGATCTTTTTAGCGCTATGAAAAAAATTCCAGATAAATACCGTATTGTATTTCCTTTCGTGGTATCTGGAATCGTCTGTTATACTTTGCCTTCTATTTTAGCTGGTGGGCATGCCATGGTCTCTTTGATCACAGGACATACATTACTTGTTTCTACAATGTTATTATTACTGATATGCAAATTTTTATTTTCTGCATTTTGTTTTGGATCTGGTGCTCCTGGCGGAATTTTCTTTCCTATGTTGATCCTTGGATCTTATATTGGAGCAATTTATGGAACTATTATGATACAGGCAAGTGGAATTCCTTCCTATTATCTGGTAAACTTTATCACAATTTCCATGGCAGGATTCTTTACGGCGATCGTACGCGCACCGATCACTGGTATCTTGTTGATTGCTGAAATGACTGGTACATTTGAACATTTCCTGTCACTGGCAGTTGTATGTATCATCAGTTATCTTGTCGCTCATCTGTTAAAGAGTGAACCGATTTATGAAAGTCTTCTTGGACGTATCTTAGCAAAAAATGGTTTTAAAGAAAGTGATGATGCTGATCATAAAATTCTTCGCGGATTCGCTGTAGGTACTGGTTCTCTTGCAGCTAGTAAGCTAGTAAAAGATATTCCTTGGCCCGATCATTGCCTGATCGTTACTTTAAACCGTGGTGACGAAGAGATCATTGCTCGTGGAAGCACAGAGATTCTTGCTGGAGATAAGATCATTGCTTTAATCGATGACAATTATCTTGGAATGGTCACAGAAAGTATCCAGTTGATCTGCGGGGAAATCATTCCTGAATAATCTTTTCATTATTTTCTGTAAGTTGATACAGTTTTTATATGTTGCGATTGACTAACCTTACTTTGGACTCATAAAATGTAAGAAAAGGCTACATAATAAGTTTGAAGGAGGGATTATGATGCAACCATTAACAAAAGTTATGCAAGGGACAACTTGTACAGTCAAGTGGGCATTAGGTCTGCCTGATATTATTGAAAAACTCCGCGAACTGAAAATTGAGCAGGGGAGTAAACTGCGTGTTGTTTGTAAGAATCATGATTATATGATCATTGGTGTAGGTAAAAAACGATATGCTGTTGGGAATGAAATTGCTGAGAGGATTCAAGTTTAAATTTTAATTTTGTAATTGGCCAACTGTAGATTTTGAGTATATGATAAAAAATAAATAAGCAACCGAAAGCGCTGCGGTGGAATTTTGCTCATATTTTGAACAAATCAACATTCGCTACCGGCATCTTCTCTGGTTCTTTTTTGTTCTATATAATTATATCGTCACACAAATTTTATTTCAATTTCAAACTCATCAGAACAAAAAAAGAGAGAACATCAAAGATGACATTCCCTCTTTTATTTTTATTTAACCTTAGCAACTAACTGATCATTCTCAACATCAATTAAGATTGTATCCTCAGCATCAACTCCATCACTTAAGATCAATCTTGCTGCCAGTGTCTCTACACTCTTCTGCAGATATCTCTTCAGTGGTCTTGCTCCATACATTGGTTCATAACCATGATCGGCAACATAGTTCTTGGCTGCTGGTGTTAATTCAACGCTTAATTCTTTGTCTGCTAATCGACGATTAAGGTCTTTGACCAGTAAATCAATGATATTTGTGATATTGGCTTTTGTTAATGGTTTGAACATAATCGTTTCGTCCAGACGGTTTAAGAATTCTGGTCTGAAATGATTCTTCAGGTCATTCATAACCATATCTTGTGCTTCTGGTTTGATATTGCCATCTTCATCGATTCCTTCTAGCAGATAAGAAGATCCGATATTAGATGTCATGATCAAGATCGTGTTCTTAAAATCTACTGTCTTACCTTTTGAATCTGTGATTCGTCCATCGTCTAATACCTGTAACAAGATATTAAATACATCTGGATGGGCTTTCTCGATCTCATCGAATAAGACAACGGAATAAGGTTTTCTTCTGACAGCTTCTGTTAACTGTCCTCCTTCTTCGTATCCAACATATCCCGGAGGCGCTCCGATCAATCTTGCCACGGAGTGTTTCTCCATGTATTCACTCATATCAATACGAACAATGTTCTGTTCATTATCAAATAAGCTTTCTGCCAGTGCTTTGGCAAGTTCTGTCTTACCTACACCAGTTGGCCCAAGGAATAAGAAAGAACCAATTGGTTTGCTTGGGTCCTTAATTCCGGCTTTAGAACGGATGATAGATTCTGTGACAAGTTCCACAGCTTCATCCTGTCCAACAACTCTTTCATGAAGGATCTTATCAAGATGTAAGGTCTTGTTTCTCTCACTTTCAGTAAGTTTCGCTACTGGAATTCCTGTCCAGCGGGAAATGATCTTGGCGATCTCATCTTCTGTGACAGATTCTCTTACCATAGAACGATCTTCTTTCGCTACACGTTCTTCTTCCTCTTCTAACTGTTTCTTCAATTCTGGCAAACGACCATACTGTAATTCAGCTGCTTTATTTAAGTCGTAATTTCTCTGGGCAATCTGAATCTCGCTGTTTACAGATTCAATCTCTTCTCTTAATTTGGAGACTTTCTCAACGGAAGCTTTCTCATTCTCCCATCTTGCTTTTCTTGCCTTGAAGTCTTCTCGCATCTCAGCAAGTTCTTTCTGTAATTCTTCCAGACGCTCTTTACTTAATCTGTCATCTTCTTTCTTAAGTGCTGCCTCCTCTATCTCCAGTTGCATGATCTTTCTCTGAACTTCATCAAGTTCTGCTGGCAGAGAGTTCATCTCTGTCTTGATCATAGCACATGCTTCGTCAACTAAGTCGATCGCCTTATCTGGTAAGAAACGATCTGTGATATAACGATTTGATAAAGTTGCTGCTGCTACCAGAGAACCATCTGTGATCTTAACACCGTGATATACTTCATATCTGTCTTTGATACCTCTTAAGATTGAGATCGTATCTTCTACAGTTGGCTGATCGACCATAACTGGCTGGAAACGACGTTCCAGTGCCTGGTCTTTCTCAATATACTGGCGATATTCATCTAAGGTTGTAGCACCGATGCAGTGTAACTCACCTCTGGCAAGCATTGGTTTTAACATATTTCCTGCATCCATAGCTCCATCTGTCTTACCTGCACCAACGATCGTATGAAGCTCGTCGATGAATAAGATGATCTGACCATCACTTTTCTTAACTTCTTCTAGTACCGCTTTCAAACGTTCTTCAAATTCACCACGATATTTTGCACCTGCTACCAAGGAACCCATATCCAGTGAGAAGATTGTCTTGTCCTTTAACTGATCTGGCACGTCACCGCGAACGATTCGCTGTGCTAATCCCTCAACAACGGCTGTCTTACCAACACCAGGTTCACCAATTAATACTGGGTTATTCTTTGTCTTTCTTGATAAGATACGAACCACGTTACGGATCTCACTGTCACGTCCGATGACTGGATCTAATTTCTGCTCTCTTGCTCTCTTTACAAGATCATATCCGTATTTTTCAAGGCTGTCGTATGTTTCTTCTGGATTATCACTTGTGACTTTCTGTCCGCCACGGATCTGTGATAAAACCTGTAAGAAACGATCTCTTGTGATTCCATATGCACGGAATAATTCTTTGATTGCTTTATTTGGATGTTTGATCATCGCAAGGAATAAATGTTCTACAGATACATATTCATCTTTCATGGCTTTCATCTCGTCTTCTCCGTGAAGAAGTACCTGATTGAGGTCATTGCTCATATATACCTGACCGCCGGATACTTTTGGTTTCTTATTCAGTAATTCCTGTACCTGACTTAAAAATGTCTCTTTGTTTATTCCCATTTTTTCAAGCAGGCTTGCGATCAAACTATCATCAATCGTAAGCAAGCTGTATAAGAAGTGTTCCTGATCTATTTCCTGATGTCCATGATCGTAGGCGATCTTCTCACACTGATTGACTGCCTCGATGGACTTCTGTGTAAATTTATTGATGTTCATACTCTTTCCTCCTTTACCAATGGGTATTTATCTATATTAAGATATCCATTTATCTTTTGTTCTATTCGTAATATAACATTCATTATTAGCACTGTCAAGAGGTGAGTGCTAATTTTTTTATTTTTTTCTTCTGCGCGTTATTATATAGTTAAGAAAACAAGGAAAAACAACAAAATTCTAAATTTCATCGTTCTTCCTTGTTATAACTATCTATCTTATTTATATTCTTCTACTTCTTCCAAAACAGGAATCGATGGTGCTGCCCCTTGTCTGGTAACTGCGATCGCAGATGCTTTCGATGCAATATCCATTGATTCTTTGATCGTCTTTCCATTTAAGATTCCTGCAATAAAATATCCTGTATAGGTATCTCCTGCTGCCGTTGTATCAATTGCTTTTACCTTGTAGATTGACTGTTCTACATATTCATCATCAGAAATACAAACAGACCCTTCACTTCCCAAAGTTAACACGATCGTTGCATCTTTAAATCTCTCATGTAACAGACTGGCAATATATTTTCCATCAATCTCTTCTGGCTTACCCATTTCAAGGATCTGCATTGCCTCGATCTCATTTAAAATAAAATAATCAATCTGGTCTAATGGAAGCTTCATGATCTTCTCATTCATCGGAGATGGATTTAAGATAATCTTCATTCCCTCTTCTTTAGCTTTCTCTACAATATATGAAAGTTCGTTGATCTCATTTTGGATCAGTAAATAATCTTCGTTTGTAAAATCTTTAAAGACTTCATCAACCTGTTCTTTTGTGATCGCCTGATTTGCTCCTCCAAATAAAACGATACAATTATCACCTTCATCGTCATTTTGTATGATCGCATTTCCTGTCCTTACATCGTCAAGAATTTTGACAAGATCCGTTTTCACTCCTGCTTCTTTCAACTGCTCCAGCAAAAACATTCCATCTGTACCGATCGCACCTGCCTGATATGTTTCAACCCCTGCACGTGCAAGTGCAATGGACTGGTTTAAACCTTTTCCACCTGTGTATACATTTAATTCTTTTGCTGACAGCGTTTCTCCTTTTTTCACAAAATGTGGGACAGAATATACATAATCAATATTTAATGAACCAAATGATAATATCTTCATATGAACCTCTCTTTCCAAAACTTAATACACTCAATATGATTTTACATCCTTCCGTCCACAAAATCTACTCTTTTAACATCATCTTTTTTTAATTCCAATCATTTGTTTTAGTATCCTGGCAGATTGCTTTAATTTCCTTTCTTCTTCCTCATTTAATTCGATCGGTACTTGTGTCTCAATTCCATTTTTTCCTACGATTGCTGGCATACTTAATACAATATCTTCAATTCCATGTGCCCCATGCATCATGGTTGAGACAGGAAGAATTGCTTTTTCGTCTTTTAAGATCACTTCGCAGATACGTTTTACTGACATTGCGATTCCATAGTACGTTGCTTTTTTTCTCTTGATGATCTTATATGCACTTTCTTTTACATTATCTGCAATTGCTTTCATTGCCTCTTCATGGTCATAATGTCCCCGCATCTCGCAAAAATCATTGACTGGGATTCCTGATACATTAACACTGCTCCATGCCGCGATCTCGCTGTCTCCGTGTTCTCCTATAATAAATGCCTGAACACTTCTACTGTCTACATCAAGATGTTCCCCTAACAGATAGCGAAATCTCGCTGAATCAAGAACTGTTCCAGACCCGATCACACGATTTTCCTCAAATCCACTGATCTTGATCGCTGTATATGTCAATATATCAACAGGATTTGATACGATCAGAAGAATTCCTTCATAATCCCTGTTTGAAATCTCTGGTATGATTTCTTCAAAGATTTTCTTATTTTTCTTCACAAGATCAAGTCTTGTTTCTCCTTCTTTCTGATTCGCACCGGCAGTAATTATAATGACCGCAGCATCCATCATATCGTTATAGTTTCCGGCATATATCTTCATTCTTCCAGCAAATGGTGTTCCATGTGTAATATCCATTGCTTCTCCTTCTGCTTTATCTTTGTCCACATCCTGCAGAACAATTTCTGAAAACAATCCACTTTGCATCAGGCAAAATGCAGTTGCACTTCCTACAAAACCACAGCCTATGATCGCAGCTTTTCTTTGATTTAATTGCATTTTATATTGTCTCCTTTTTTCTTTTTAGTATTTTTCTTATTTTATGATTTATGCAGAAAATTTAATGTAATATGTATGGAGCATGACAAAAAAAGAGATAAGAATAAACATTTATTCTTACCTCTTTTCTAGACTATCGTTACAGATCAGATTTTTGTTTTGGAAATATGATAGTGATCTTCGTTCCTTTTCCAAGCTCACTATCAACTTCCATCTCAGCATTATGGAATTTTGCTCCATGTTTTACAATGGAAAGTCCTAATCCTGAACCTTTCTTCTGATTTGAATGGCTCTTATCAACTCTGTAAAAACGTTCAAATATACGGTCAAGATCTTCTTTTGGAATACCGATTCCTGTGTCTTCTACAATTACAATCGGATAATCGTTCATCTTAGAGATCGTAAATACGACTTCTCCTCCTTTGTGATTATATTTGATCGCATTTTCACATATGTTAAAGAACATCTCATATAAAATCTGCTGAACTCCTCGGATCTTTGTATGTACTCCTCGGATATGAACTGCGACCTCTTCTTCCTGACTTCTTCTTGTAAGATCATTTTTGATAGTAAAAGCAAGCTCATAAAGATCAACATTCTCCCAATCTAGCTGCACCCGATTTTCGTCCAATCGAGACAGTTTGATAATCCCTTCGATCATGGAGATCAGTCGTCTTGCTTCGTCATAGATCGTTGCTGAGAATCTTGGCATGTCTTCTGGCTTTACAAGACCGTCTTTCATAAGTTCTGCATATCCTGAGATCGTGGTTAATGGAGTTTT
The DNA here is from genome assembly GCF_018223505.1 of Anaerostipes sp. Marseille-Q3525. Lineage (NCBI taxonomy): Bacteria > Bacillati > Bacillota > Clostridia > Lachnospirales > Lachnospiraceae > Anaerostipes > Anaerostipes sp. Marseille-Q3525. Next base: position 187,707 of record NZ_JAGTTT010000002.1, on the reverse strand, counting down.
TAATTCATGAGATACGTTTGCTGAAAATTCTTTTCGCATATTCTCTGCTTCCTTGATCTCTTTGATCTGGCGTTCAATATCCATATTCTGTTTTTCAATCTTATCAAGCAATGGCGTCAACTCACTATAGGTTTTGTTCTTTTTAGGGTGTATAAGGTCTATCTGGTTAATTGGTTCTACAATTCGATCCGTCGACATTTTGGACAAGATCATTGATAAAATCGTCACAACCGCCAGCATTAACATGATGATCGGTATGATATCTTCCATTTGTTTTATGATGGTCTGCGTTTCCCGACTCATTCGAAGAATGGTTCCATCTTTTAACCGTACCGCATAATAATATGTTTGTTTTCTTAATGTATTGGACATACGAGTATCTTCTCCTTGCCCTTTTTCATAAGCTTCTTTTATTTCTGTACGATTTTTATGATTTCCCATGGATTTTTCTTTTCCACTACTGTCATAAATAACTTTTCCATTCTGATCGACTCTGGTAATTCTGCTTACCGTGATATTCTTGTATTTGTTCAGATTCTGATTATCTTTAACGTTCAATGAAGCCGCCAGATAGGCCGCTTCATCTTTAATTCCCGATTTTACTTGTTCCATATAACGATAATATGTAAACATTCCAAGGAGTGTCGTTGTGATCAATACCGCCACAACTGCGATGTAGACCATATTGTTAAATATCTTTCGTTTCATTATTCACTGCCCCCGATGCGGTATCCAATTCCTCTGACCGTTTCAATAAGTTTACCGCATTCGCCAAGCTTCTGTCTTAATGAACGGATATGTACATCAACAGTTCTTGTCTCTCCGTCAAAATCATATCCCCAGATATTTGTAAGAAGCTGATCTCTGTTTAATACATTCCCTTTACTTTCTACTAACAAACACAGAAGTTTAAATTCTTTGTTCGTAAGTGTTACTTCATTTCCACAAGATTTTACTTTATGTTTATTTGGATAAATCTTAAGATCACCTACCATGATCTCATCTTTCTTATCATCTCTTCTTGATCGTCTTAATACTGCTTTAACTCTGGATACAAGTTCCATCATTCCAAATGGTTTTGTAATATAATCATCTGCCCCGCTGTCTAGTCCGAGCACTTTGTCATACTCCGTTCCTTTTGCTGTCATCATAATGATCGGCAGATCTTTGGTAGCTGATTTCTTGCGAAGTTTTCCTAAAATTGATATTCCGTCTTCCCCTGGAAGCATAATATCTAATAATACCAGTTCTGGTTTCTCTCCATCACTTAAAGCTTTTAAAAACTCTGATCCATTTTCAAATCCGCAGGCATCAAATCCGGTACTTTGTAAGGTGTATGTTACCAGTTCTCTGATATTCGGATCGTCTTCTACAACAAAAATCACAGGCTTCCTCCTTTATATTCCCCAGTGATCGCAAATTCGACCCATTCAGCGATATTACTTGCATGATCTCCAATTCGCTCAAAATACTTGGCGATCATAACGATGGCTACGCACTCTTCTCCTTTCCCAGGATCCTCATGAATCAGGGATATCGTTTCTTTCTTTACTTTGTTAAATAATTCATCTACGGTATCATCCTGTTCGATCACTTCATGAGCGATCATAAGATTCTGTTTGATAAAAGACTGTACGCTCTTGCTTACCATATTAATGGTAGCTTTTGCCATCTTATCAAGATGTGTGTTCTCTCTGATCGTAAGAACTTCTGCATCTTTTTTAGCGATTCCAGTAATATCACATGCCTGGTCTCCAATACGTTCCATATCAGAAACCATCTTCATGGCTGCTGAAATGACACGCAAATCGCTTGCCACTGGCTGTTGCTGCATCAGAAGTTTCATACAGATTCTCTCTATATCCCTCTCCTTCTGATTGATCTCTTCTTCCATTGTAAAAATATCTTCCATCAGTTCTTTATCTCTTGTCGCAACGATCTTTGCTGCTGCCGTGATCATCTCTTCACATAAAGAACCCATGTCGATCATCTCTTGGTTTAACTTAAGCAGCTGTCTGTCGAATCGGTTTCTCATCTAAATCACCCAAACCTTCCTGTAATATAGTCTTCTGTTCTCTTATCCTGTGGCATGGAAAATAATTGTTCTGATCTTCCATACTCAACCATCTCTCCTAACAAGAAGAATGCTGTATTATCGGAAATTCTGACTGCCTGCTGCATATTATGTGTTACCATGATGATCGTATACTTTGATTTTAATTCTACCGCAAGATCTTCAATTTTGGAAGTAGAAATTGGATCAAGTGCTGATGTTGGTTCATCCATTAATAAAACTTCTGGTTCTACTGCTAAAGCTCGTGCGATACATAGTCTCTGCTGCTGTCCTCCAGATAATCCTAATGCACTCTTCTTTAAGCGGTCTTTTAATTCATCCCAGATTGCTGCATTTCTTAAAGATTTTTCTACAATCTCATCTAACTTTGCTTTATTATGGATTCCATGTGTTCTTGGTCCATATGCGATATTGTCATAGATACTCATTGGAAATGGATTTGGTTTCTGGAATACCATTCCAACTCGTTTTCTTAATAAATTCACATCCATGTCTCCATAAATGTCTTCTCCGTCTAATGTCACTTTCCCAGTGATCTTACAACCTTCTACAAGATCATTCATCCTGTTTAATGATTTTAATAATGTAGATTTTCCACATCCAGATGGTCCGATAAATGCTGTAATCTCATTTTTGGGAAGATCCAGATTAATATTTTTTAAAGCCTTGAATTTTCCATAATACAGATCAAGGTTTTCAACTTTCATTTTACTATCCATATTGGTTACCCTTTCGTAATTCGTTTTGCAATAAATGAAGATACGGCATTGATCACAAGCACGATCAGAAGTAATACAACGGCTGTTGCATATGCCTGATTGATATGTAATCCCTCGCAGGATAATACATACATGTGAAGTGCCAGTGTACGTCCAGATCCCATGACATTTGCTGGAATCTCTGCGATCGTACCTGCTGTATACATTAATGCTGCTGTCTCACCGACGATACGTCCGATTCCTAAAATAACTCCTGATAAGATTCCAGGAACTGCTGATGGCAGGATAATACGAAATACAGTTCTTAACTTTCCTGCTCCAAGTCCAAAACTTCCTTCTCTGTAAGAATCAGGTACAGATTTTAATGCTTCTTCTGTCGTTCTCATAATTAAAGGCAAGATCATGATTGCCATTGTTGCTGCTCCAGATAACAGACATAATCCCCATCCTAGTGCTTTTACGAAAAATAACATACCGAATAATCCATACACGATCGATGGAATTCCTGATAATGTTTCTGCTGTTAAACGAACAACCTCAACTAATTTATTTCCACGTTTTGCATACTCTACTAAATAAATTGCTGCAAATATTCCAAGTGGAACTGCAAATAATAAAGATAAAACTGTCATGATCAATGTATTAATGATTGCTGGGAATACAGATGCATTCTCACTCGTATATTTTAGTTCAAATAATTGTGAATTTAAGTATGGAACTCCATTTACAAGGATATATACAATTAAATATGCCAGTACTGCAACCGTTGCGATCATGGCAACATTTACAAGAAGCCATAACACAAAGGATAACGGCGTTCTTTTATATGATTTCATTCTTTGTATCCAAGACGTTTTATTGATCGCTTGGATCTTTTCTACTGATTCCATTTCTCTCACCGCTTCCATTTTAATGTTCCTCCTTGCTCTTTAATACTGCAAAACAAAGGTTGATCATTAAGATAAATACAAATAATACGACTGCTGTTGCAATCAACGCTTCTCTGTGAAGATCTGTTGCATATCCCATTTCAAGGACGATATTAGAAGTTAAAGTACGAACTCCAGAGAACATTCCATCTGGAATGATCGCCTGATTTCCAGCTACCATAACAACTGCCATTGTCTCACCGATCGCACGTCCGATTCCTAATACGATTCCTGCCAGAATTCCTGATTTTGCTGCCGGTAATACTGCAAAGAATACACTTCTCTCATGACTTGCTCCAAGTCCTAAAGATCCTTCATAATAACTTTCTGGAACTGCACGGATCGCACTCTCTGATACTCCAATAATTGTTGGAAGGATCATGATCCCAAGTAAAATAGATGCTGTAAATACACAGTTACCATTTCCAAACATATTACGGAAAGTTGGTACTAATACAACCATCCCAAAGAATCCATATACAACAGATGGGATTCCTGCCAGAAGATCAACTGCTGGCTTCACTATTTTATAAACTCGTTCATTACAAAACTTTGCCATATAGATTGCTGTAAGGATTCCAACTGGAACTCCAACTAAGATTGCACCTGCTGTTACATAAATACTTCCTATGATCATTGGGAAGATGCCAAAGATTCCACTCTTTGGCATCCAAATCTTTCCTAATACAAAATTTCCAAGTCCAATCTTCCCGATCGTAGGAATACCATTCACGAACAGAAATGCACAGATTAAAATTACTGCCAGAATTGAGGCACATGCTGCGAGCAAAAATACGACATGCATGATTTTTTCTGAATATTTCTTCATTCTTACCATTCCTTTATATTGATGATTTCTTCTTATTTAACATCTGCCCATTTTGTTGTTTTACCTGTGTAGATATCTTTTACCTGAGCACTTGTTAATTCATCAACCTTGCTGTCTTTGTTTACGATAACTGCAATTCCATCTTTTGCGATAACTGTTGCTTTTACACCTTTTTTAGTTTCGCTGTCTGCAAGATCACGAGATGCCATACCGATATCACATGTTCCTTCGATCGCATTTGTAACACCTGTTGTTGAATCGCTCTGCTGTACTTCAACTGTTACATCTTTGTTTGCTTTTGCATATGCTTCTTTTAATTTTTCCATAACTGGTGTTACTGATGAAGATCCACCAACTACAACTTTACCTTTTGCTCCATTTGATTTGTAAGCTGGTGCCTTTTCGTCTGCTTTGATGTATCCATTATCCTGAATGATCTTCTGTCCATCAGCACTCATAATGTAGTTTTCAAAATCCTGTGCCTGTTTGTTTAATTTGTCTTTTGTTACAATATTAAATGGACGAACAATTTTATATGATCCATTCTTTACATTATCCACACTTGCCTCAGCTCCATCAATCTTCACTGCTTTTACTGTGTCATTTAATGATCCTAAGGATATGTATCCGATTGCTGCTTTATTTTCTGCAACTGTTGTCATCATAACTGATGTTGAGTTTGTGATCTGTACACTTGATGTTGTTTTGTCTACTTTATTTCCGTCTTTGTCTTTTTCTTCAATTCCGAATAATTCGATGAAAGCTCCTCTTGTTCCTGATCCGTCTTCTCTGGATACTGCTGTGATGTTTTCGTCAGCGGATGCTTTCTTATCACTGCTTGAACTTCCGCCACATCCTGTTAAGATGCTTGATGCTGCTACTGTTGCTACTGCTAATGTTAATATTTTCTTTCTCATAGTTCTTACTCTCCTTTTGAACTTTGTGTTCGTATCAATTACAGATATTATGTTACTTCGGAAATGTAAAATCAAAAAGAAGAGTTGTGTAAAGTTTTTGTTAAATGTAAAGTTTTTAGATAGGCTTACATGTATGTGACAGGGATCAAAGAAAAACAAATATTTAAAAGAATCCAGGTGGCAACTCCGCATTTTTGAGAGCGTTTTTTACAAATCGCTGATCCGTGCCTGTTCCTTTGGAAACTCCCTCGCTGCGAGCCAAAATGCCCGCAGCAACGGTCAGACATCCAACCACAGGCACTGCGAATTTGTAAAAAACGCACTCAAAAAGTGCTCATGTTTGCCACCTGGATTCTTTTAAATATTTGTTTTTCTTTGATTCCTGTCACATACACCTGAAGTCTATTCAAATCACTACGTAGTGTGTATGTTTTACTGTATTGGTATTTATAATAAACATTCTGTCTACCACTACATAAATTGGAAGTTGACAACGTTTAACATATACACCCACTTAAATTTTTCAATCTTGTAATTGTCCACACTTTAGACTTCTGGTATTTGATAAAAAATAAATAAACGATCGGAAGAGCAGCATTAGAATTTTGCCACGTTTTTTACGGATTCGCAGCCGGCTTGGTGCGCTGTTTGAGCCTCAAAGAGTTCTGGGCTAAATACCTTTGAAGGCGAGTTCGCAAAGAAAGCCGGCGGATCAGCGATCTGTAAAAAACGTGAGGAAAATTCTCTAGCTGCTCTTCCGATCGTTTATTTATTTTTCATCATATACTCAAAATCTACAGTTGGCCAACTACAAATTTAAAATTTTATAATCTTTTGCTGTTAATGTAAATTCCACTCCATCGCTTACATATACTTTATTGTTTTTATCTACAAAAACAGCCTTTGCATTATATTCTTTTAACAATTTCTGGCTTTTCTTTACTCCTAAACTGAAACATGCTGTAGATAGTCCGTCTGCGTTGAGTCCTGAATTGCAGATGATCGTGCAGGATCTGATATCTGTTTTTACACTGTATCCTGTTTTGGAATCTAAGATATGGAAGTAGCGTTTGCCTGTCTTTTTATCTGTAAATGTTTTTTCATAATCTCCAGATGTTGAAATGCTTGTGCCGCTTTTGACTTTGATCCCTCCTAGGACTTCTCCGTCTTTGCCGTTTGGATCTTGGATCCCTACGTTCCAGTCGGAGCCGTCAGATTTTTCTCCATAAACTACAATGCTTCCTCCTAGGGCTACCATGGCTCCTGTGATTTCTTTGTCTTTTTTGATGATCTTGATGGCTTCGTCGGTTCCGATTCCTTTTCCATAGGCTCCAAGGTCTATCTTGGTATTTTTGTCGCATGCAAGGATTTCTCCGTTGTCTTTGACTGTGACATGCTGGCTGTTTTCTGACAGATCTCCGCTGATCGCTTTCTTGATCTTATTTGCATCTGGTACTTTTGGGCTGCTTGATTCAAAATCCCAGAGTTTTGTTAATGCTCCGATCGTTGGATCTACCGTGTTTCTTCCGTCTGCATAGGAGTCCTGGCTGATCTTGATCGCTTGTTGTAACCAGTTTTTAAGATTCCCTGTGACTTTTGTTTTTCCGTTGTTTTGTTCTAATTTCTGATTGATTTTTGAAACCTGGGAACTTTTTAATCTCCATGACAATTGTTGTTTTTCAAGTTTCTTTTCCATGTCGATGATCTTTTGTTCTGTCTGTTCCAGATCATCGCTTGTTCCATAGAGTGTAATGTTCGTTACAGTTCCCATTGCAAAATCTGTATGGCTGTATGATGTCGATTCCTTTTTGCATCCTGTCATCATAGATGGGATCATGCTGATGCACAAGATACTTGCGATCATTTTTTTCAATGTAAGTTTCATATTCTTTACTTACCCCTTCTTTATAAATTTACATACTGCCATCCATACTCTTTGTAAGCTTTGATCTTTAATTTATTCTGACTAACATATTTTTGTAAGACTTTCTTCCTTTGATTTTGTGTAGCGGAATCTTTCATCATCCTTATTGCAACATCAGGATATCCTTTACATAACTTCCAGATCGATCTCTCCAGAGATTCTCCATCTTCTGCGTATCTTGTCTTGGTTACTCGATAGCCGTCTTTTGTTTTCTTCAGATACATGACCCCTGGATAACTTCCACCAGAGTAGTTCTTTAACAGACTTCCATAACGATAATATGTTTCACTCCAAAAGTTCGCATAAACTTCTGCTCCGGATTTTGTTTCAACGATCTTATAAATATTCAGCATTGGGATTGTAACAAGTCCTTCTTCTTTATCTTCGTCAGATCTCTTTTTTGTCTCATCAAAGACTGCCTTGATCCTTAAGTCTTTCCCTGTATATTTGTATTCTGGAAGTTTGGTATTAAGTTTTATTTTGTCGGATGTTTTAAGATCTACCATTTCACTTTGTATGTCTGGCTGGTTTTCTTTTCCTGATAAAGTATATAGTTTTAGGCCGTCTTTGTCTACCACTAACACCGATTGTTTTCTGATTCCTTTGGAATCTTTCCACTGATATACATACTTACTTGATGAGACATCCATTGCACGGATCTTATCTCCGATCTTTCCAGGTATGCTGTCCGATTCTTTTTGTGTATGTTTATGATCTTTGATGATCGTCTGATACAATTTGTCTTTTTCACTGATCTGTTTGGATGGCGTGATTTTTGCAAATTTCATGTTCTCACACCGTTTGAGCGAATATGCATAAATATTTCCGTTTACTTTTCCTTGTAATTGATTGTAAATGATCATCCATTTCTGATCTTTTGACACCTTTATAGCCGTCTCAAGTCCTGGATTTTCTTCATCTCCTTCACTGTAGAAATGATCACATCCGATTTTGTCAAGATCTACCGCAGCAATGACTTTCTTCTTTGTTCTATCATAGATCACACTTCCGACAGAGTCTGAAAATACGGCAAGGTTATCTGAGCAATACGACAATTCTATTCCTTCATTCTGAAACAACCTATTATTTTTTGCCCTGTAGGAAAGCCAGGCACAGATCTGTGCTGCAGATGCTGACTGATCGCTTTTTTTGATCGTTGCATAGACTTCATTTTTCTGTGCCTGACTACTCTTACCCTTCCCACACCCTGTAAACAACGATGCTGCCATAACAGCACTCATCAATAGTAAAGTACCTTTCCCACACTTTCTCATCTTTGTTCCTCCTTATTCTCTTATTGTCTCCTGTCTTATTGTTTTCAACTTTATTATACAAAGAAAAAGCATCAAAAAAGAAAACAAAATCTTAAGATTCTTCTACATAATTCTTAATGATTTTGTTTTCTTCTTGTATACATTATAATTCTATGATCTTGCCATCACAGATCGTATATTTTACTTTTCCTTTTAATTTCCATCCTGTAAATGGAGAGTTCGTTGCTTTGGATTTATATTCCTTGACTTCCCATTCTTCCTCTGGATCAAACAAGACAACATCCGCAGGTTTCCCTTCCTGCAATCTTCCTTGTTCCATATTATATAGTTTTGCTGGATTGATCGTCATCTTCTCCAGAAGCTGCATCATAGAAAGATATCCTTTCTCCACAAGTTCTGTGACTCCAAGTGCCAGCGATGTCTCGATCCCTGTAATGCCACTTGGTGCCTGATCTAATGGTTTGTCTTTCTCTTCTTTGGAGTGTGGGGCGTGGTCTGTCGCAATGATCTCGATCGTACCTTCCTGTAATCCTTTGATGATCCTCTGACGGTCTTCTTCTGTTCGCAGTGGCGGGTTCATTCTTGCCAGTGTTCCGTATTTTAATACGGCCTCTTCTGTCAACGTGAAATGGTGTGGAGACGCCTCTGCGTAAACATTCGCACCTTTTTCTTTGGCTTCTTTCACGTAATCTACCGCAACACCAGAGCTGATATGCTGAATATCGACTTTCGCTCCTGTTTTGACTGCTAATTCACAGTCTCTCTTTACCATCACGGCTTCTGCCAGGTAAGAAGCTCCACCATAATTTAACTGTTCGGAGACTTTTCCCTGGTTCACTCCTGGCTGTTTAATATATGCAGGATCTTCTTCATGAAGACTGATCGGTACATCTAATTCTTTGGCTTTCTTCATGGCTTCTTCTACGAGCTTCTCATCCATCAGTGGAATTCCATCGTCTGTAAATCCACGAACCCCTGCTTCATAGAGTGCATCCATGTCTGTTAATTCTTTTCCTTCAAATCCTTTGGACACAGCTGCTGCCTGCCATACTTTGATCGGAAGTTGTTCACATCTGTCTTCGATCTCTTTGTAAATATCCACAGAATCCACGACAGGCTTTGTATTTGCCATACATACTACCGTCGTAAATCCACCAGCTGCTGCCGCAGCAGAACCTGTCTGTAAATCTTCCTTATATGTAAATCCCGGATCGCGGAAATGTACATGTACATCGATCAATCCAGGGGCTGCGATCATCCCGGAAGCATCAATGACCTGTTCAATGCCAGAGACATCATCTACCTTACCGATCTGTCTGATCCTCTTCCCGTCTAATAAAATATCTGTTACCTGATCGAATCCGCTTTCTGGATCCATCACTCTTGCATTCTTAATTAAAATCATCTCTGCCTCCACGATCATATGTTTTATTTTACCTGTTCTTTCACTGCTTCAGCGACAGTTTCTAAATTATCTTGTGTCAGTTCTTTTTCTGATTTCACGACAATAACATAGTTATTTCCGCTCTTTGATGTGATCGTCCCAAATGCATTGTATGCTGTCTCATCATCAATTTCTTTTGTCATTGGTACGAAGTCTACTTCTTCTGTCTCGATCGTATCTCCAATCTCATAATTATGTCCTTTTTCTTCAAGTGCCATAACTTCATTAGAGATCGTTTCATCAAGATCTTCTTCCATGATCTCCTCTGATTTTCCTTCGCATTTCTGAATGCTGACATTCATTCCATTGACTTCAAAACTTTGGTCTGCTGCCTTTGTTGTAATCTTTTGTTTGATTGCAAATCCTCCGGCTACAGATAAGCAGATTCCTACAACTGCTAAAAACTTTTTATTAAAAATAATTTTTCTCATAGCATATCCCTCCTTGAATGTTGGCATTTTTGTTAGCTATAGTATACCCTATTTCAGGTATCAATTGCGAGTTATTTTTTTCTTAATTTTTTATTTCCAAAAAAGATACCTTTTACCTGATGTAAAAATGTTTGTTTTGGTGTCTTTTCCTTCTTTATAAGTCTTTTCGCTTCATTTAAGAAATAAATCTGCGAATTCACATTGTCTTCTCGTTTCTTTTTCGTTGTATATTCTCCACTTGAAAGCAATACCTGTGCCTGAATATTATCCTGTTTCATAATCTTGATCATCTTTAAGATTCTTTGTTTTAGTCTTGGATCATAGATTGGCACTGCAACTTCGACTCGTCTTCTTGTATTTCTTGTCATCATGTCTGCTGATGAAATATAAATATCTGTATCGTCCCCAACTCCAAATGCATAAATTCTTGAATGCTCTAAAAATCTTCCGACAATACTCTCCACCCTGATATTTTCTGTCTTTCCTGGAATTCCCGGACGGATACAACAGATTCCACGAATCAGAAGAAATATCGGAACACCTGCTGTTGAAGCTTTTGATAATTCGTCAATGATCTTTCGATCTGTCAGTGAATTCATTTTCATAAAGATTCCACATGGCTGGAAGCTCTCGGCTTTCATCTTTTCTCTCTCAATCCTTTTTATGATCTCATCCTGAAGACTTGATGGTGCGACAAGTAGATGTTTATAAGTTCTATTGAGATTAAAGGTCGCCATGTTATGAAAAAATATCGATGCATCCTGTCCAATCTTATCTGATGCTGTCATAAGACTTAAGTCTGTATACATTTTGGATGTACTTTCATTATAATTTCCTGTTCCTATCTGTGTAATATAGTAAATTCCACGACTGTTTTTCTTCGTGATCAGGCAAACTTTGGAATGTACTTTATAATCTTCCATTCCATACATAACTTTGCATCCTGCTTCTTCTAAGATTTCTGAATAATTGATATTATTTTCTTCATCAAATCTTGCTCTAAGCTCCATCAACACAAGAACTTCTTTTCCATTTTCGGCAGCCTCGCACAAATATTTGACGATCCGTGCCTGTTTTGCTAAGCGGTAGATCGTAATCTTAATTGATAGTGTCTCTTTATCTCTTGCACTTTCCTTTAATAATTCAATAAAAGTATCCATGCTGTCAAATGGAAATGATAGCAGTTTATCTTCCTCCATGATCTGTTTTGTCACGCTCATCCCTGGAATAAAATCTCTGTTTAGTGCTGGTGTAAATGGACGATAGCATCCATTTTTTCGTTCTTCTTTGGAGACTTTATCTGTTAACTTATAAACATATTTCAGATCTAGCGGACTCTGACTTTTGAAAATATCCTGTTCTGAGATATTTAACCGCATAGACAGATATTTCTTAATGTGTTTATGATCATTTCCTTCAAATTCCAAACGAACCGGTTTTAATCTTGCTCTCATTTTAATGATCTTTTTCATGTGAGTACGATAATCGTCCGTTGATTCATAAATCTCATCATCCGGATTGATGTCAGCACTTCTTGTGATACACAAAACGGCCTTTTCTTCCACGGAATAATTTTCAAACAGATCATCACAATAATACAAAATGATATCTTCCAAAAGTACATACCTTCTTCCATCTCCAGGAAAGAAGATCATTCTCTCCAAGTCTCTCGGAAGTCCGATGATCCCGAATGATATTTTCTCTTTCTTTTTTAAGATCAGTCCGATTTGTAAAACCTTATTCGGAATATGTGGAAATGGATGCTGTTTGCCGATCACGATCGGGGAAAGCACTGGTAAGATCATCGCTTCATAATATGATCTTAATTTTTTCTTTTCTTCTTTTGTAAGTTCCTCAATCTTGCTTCTTATAATATTTTTCTGTTCTAATTCTTTTGAAACTTTCGCAAATATCTGATCCCGTAATTCATATAATGGTCTTACATGCTTTGCGATTTCATCTAATTGTTCTTCTGGTGTAAGATCAGATCTGATATCTCTGTGATCATCATGGATCAGACTCATCTCATGAATACTTCCAACTCTGACCATAAAAAATTCATCCAGATTGTTTGTAAATATCTCTAGAAATTTTAATCGCTCAAAAATAGGAACATTCTTTTTATCCGCTTCTCTTAAAACTCTTTCGTTAAACTTCAGCCAGGACAATTCTCTGTCCTGTGTGTAGGAAAAATCATAGTGTTTGTTCATAATCCTGCCCTCCATGATCCTTTTGGCTGTTTTCAGGGTTTTTATTAGGTAAATTTAGGTAAAGAAAATCCGGAGAGATATCAGATATTCCCCCGGATCCTCATTCTTATTAATATGCGAATTTTTCTGCAAAATATGCTTTCAGATCTTCGATCTTAATACGTTCCTGTTCCATTGTATCACGGTCACGTACTGTTACTGCATTATCTTCTAAAGAGTCAAAGTCAAATGTTACACAGTAAGGTGTTCCGATCTCATCCTGTCTTCTGTAACGTTTACCAATGTTACCACGTTCGTCAAATTCACAGTTATATTCTTTTGCTAATTCTTCATAAACTTTCATAGCACCATCACTTAACTTCTTAGATAATGGTAAGATACCGATCTTAACAGGTGCTAATGCTGGATGGAAATGAAGAACTGTTCTTGTATCCCCACCTTCTAATTCTTCTTCATCGTAAGCAGAGCATAAGAATGCAAGTGTTACACGATCTGCTCCAAGAGAAGGTTCGATAACGTATGGAATATAACGTTCTTTATTCACATCATCAAAGTATGTTAAATCTTCACCAGATGTATTCTGATGCTGAGTTAAGTCATAATCTGTACGGTCTGCGATACCCCATAATTCACCCCATCCAAATGGGAACATAAATTCAATATCAGATGTTGCCTTAGAATAATGAGATAATTCTTCTTTCTCGTGGTCACGCACTCTCATCTCATCTTCTTTGATTCCAAGTGTCTGTAACCAGTTGATGCAGTAATTCTTCCAATATTCAAACCATTCTAAGTCTGTCTCTGGTTTGCAGAAGAATTCTAATTCCATCTGTTCAAACTCACGAGTACGGAAAGTAAAGTTTCCTGGTGTAATCTCGTTACGGAATGATTTACCGATCTGTCCGATTCCAAATGGAATCTTCTTTCTTGATGTTCTCTGAACATTTTTAAAGTTTACGAAAATTCCCTGTGCTGTCTCTGGACGTAAGTAAACTGTGTTCTTTGCATCCTCTGTAACACCCTGGAATGTCTTAAACATCAGATTGAACTGACGGATCTCTGTGAAGTTCTTCTTTCCACAAGTTGGGCATACAACATCATGCTCATTGATGAAGCTTTCCATCTCTTCTTTGGACCATGCATCCACAGATCCTTCGATCTCCATTCCATGTTCCTGCATATAATCTTCGATCAGTTTATCTGCACGGAAACGTTCATGACATTCTTTACAATCCATTAATGGATCTGAGAAGTTACCAAGATGTCCTGATGCTACCCATGTCTGAGGGTTCATTAAGATTGCAGCATCAATTCCGACATTATATGGGCTTTCCTGAATGAACTTCTTCCACCATGCTTTCTTTACATTATTCTTAAGTTCCACTCCAAGGTTTCCATAATCCCATGTATTCGCAAGTCCTCCATAAATCTCGGAACCACTATATACAAATCCACGTACCTTAGCAAGGTTAACGATTTTCTCCATTGTTAATTTCATAATAGCCTTTACCTCTTTACTTTTTTGTATTATTATATATTGTATCTTGTAATAAGTAATTTTTCAAGGTATATTTGAAAAGCTTCACACTCGAAAATATATCAAATATACTGAATGAATATTACTTTTTAAATTTTTTTATATTATAATACTTAGTGTTATTATTATATGAGATATGAAGAAAGGGAATTTATAACCATGTATCAAATTGACTACACCAATGTTGGTAAAAGAATGAAAACTTTGCGCAAGCAGGCAGGGTACACTCAGGAACAGATTGCTGATGCACTTGATGTAACAGTTGCATTTATCAGCAACATTGAGAATGACCGCGTAAAGATGAACCTTCGTGTATTATCTTACTACGCAAAACTATTAAATGTATCTATTGACTATCTTCTTCGTCCAGAATCCGATGAAAATGGTGAGAAAGATAACGTACTGAACAAAGAAATTCTTCGTCTGTTAGAAAAATTCTCTACAGATGATAAAGAAAAATTTGTAAAAGTTCTTCGCATTTTATCAAAATAACAAATAGATACATATCTCAGTAACGAAAAAAACTTCAGGACTTGTTTTTATAAAACAAGTCCTGAAGTTTTTTATTTTTTGTTTTGTATCAAACAGATTACAAAAAAACGAGTGATTTAAATTCATGATCAATATGATATCTCATATATTCTCTTATGATCTTTTTTAATTCCCATAATACATCATCACTTACCTTAAATGTATAAAGTTTTTGAATTGAACTATACATGATGTACTGAAGGGTATACAGGGTTGAAGGGCTTACTTTTACTTTGCCATGCTCACAATCTTTGCATACAACGCCACATTCTTTTGCATCAAACCAGATCAGATTTTCGGTTTTTCCGCATTTTACACATCTGGATGCTTCAATTCCTATTCCATAAAATGCTAGAATCTTAATCTCATAAATGCAGCGGATCAGTTCGATATTGATCGTCTTTTTCTCCAACGCCCGCAAAGTCTGATATAGTAATTTTAGAATTTCCAGTTCATCATTATTTTCTCTTGTAAGATATGATGCAAGCTCACAAAAATAACTGGCATAATAAATGAGATCTAAATCTTTCTTTAATGTATCAAAATAATTATCGACTCCTGCCCACATCAGATTAAAAGAATTCTTTCCTTCATATAAAGAAAACTCTCCAAATGTAAATGGCTGACAGGCAGCAGCATACTGGCTGGTTGCTTTTTTTGCTCCTCTGGCAAATGCAGAAATTCTTCCGCGTTCTTTTGTAAGGAGTACGATCCGTTTATCGTACTCCCCGATATTGCCAGCCTGTAAGACCATACCTGTCACTTTGATCTCCTGTGACATTTTTATACTTCTTTCTTATCGTATCCATAGTTCTTAAGCAGCATGTCACTGTCTCTCCAGTCTTTTTTCACTTTGACCCACAACTGAAGATTTACTTTCATATCAAGAAGGTTTTCCATCTCAATTCTTGCCTGTGTCCCGATCTTCTTAAGCATAGATCCCTGTTTTCCGATGATGATTCCTTTGTGGGAATCTCTCTCACATACGATCGTTGCATCGATATCTACGATATGTCCATGACGTCTGACCTTCATCGCATCGATCACAACAGCGATTCCATGCGGAATCTCCTGGCTTAACAAGCGAAGTGCTTTCTCACGGATCAGCTCTGCACAAATCTGTCTCTCCGGCTGGTCTGTGATCGTGTCTTCATCAAAATACATTGGACCTTCATCTAAATATTTATAAATGCTGTCTATGACATCATCTGTATTCTTGCCTTTCAGAGCTGATACTGGTATGATTTCTGCAAAGTCACATACATCTTTGTAAGTATCGATTGCTTCTAAGATATCTTTTTCTTCCACTGTATCAATCTTGTTGATCACCAAAATGATCGGTGTTTTGATCTTAGATAACTGTTCAATGATATATTTTTCACCACCACCAATAAAAGTACTTGGTTCTACTAACCATAAAACTACATCAACTTCATTTAATGTGCGTTCTGCAACCTGTAACATATAGTTTCCAAGTTTATTTTTTGCTTTGTTGATCCCCGGTGTATCGAGGAAGATGATCTGTCCTCTTTCATCTGTATACACAGTCTGAATACGATTTCTTGTTGTCTGTGGTTTGCTTGATGTGATCGCGATCTTCTGTCCGATCAAGCGGTTCATTAATGTTGATTTTCCAACATTTGGTCGTCCGATAAATGTTACAAATCCAGATTTAAATTCATTTGCCATAAATTGTCCTTTCCCTGTTTTCTCTATAGTACGTGTTTTACTTCATCAAAATATTCTTTATTCTGATCAATCTTCTCTTCATTTCCAATACAGCAACGGTTTCCTGATTCTACGACTGCCTTAACGATCGGTGCTAACGCTCTGATATCTGCCTGTGTGCAAGATAATACCTGATTTCTGTCTTTCTGAAGATCTGCTTCTGTCTTTCCTAGGAAATATGCATGGAAACTTCTTGCTCCCATATCAACCGCTTCCATTGGAATATCCATATTTCCGATCGTTCCGATGATATATTTCTTCATATCTCGATCATCAGCATCGAAATTTGCTACATAATCTGCTGCCTCATCATAAACTTTGTAAGATTCTGCAAGATTTGGATCACGGTATGTCACAAACATAGAATCTCCCTGATCTGAGAAACTGCACATGCATCCATAAGCTCCACCTTTGACACGAAGCTGAATCCACAGATATTCGTAAGAGAAGATCATCTGCAATACTTTTAATGCCCCTGTATATTCAAGGCCTGCATCTTTAAAGTTTCCTGCACATGCTACATACTGAACACCACCTGCTGTTGCAAATCCTTCATTATTCTTTGTGCATATAACTTTAACTTTCTCACCCTGTTTCTGATCTTCATACAGCCCTTCGATAAAGCTTTCTACTTCTGCTTTCATGAATTCAGGAGCTTCTTCTTTTCCTGTGTAACTGATCGTCATATTCTGTTTCTCAAAAATTGCCTTCGCTGCTTTCTTTAATCCATTGACGATGTTGTCATATTCTTCCTCGAAGTTTTCATACCATTTCTTCACAGTATCAAACATTGTGATTCCCTGAATTGCTTCACGGTATGCTGCGTATTCTGAGAAATAAGACATCGCACGGTTTGCAGCACTCTTATGTCCTGTCTCTGTCAGTGTGATCTTAAGATTTGTATAAATCTGTCCGATGATCTCTTTTAATCGTTTCTTATCATCTAACTTGCTTTCAAATGCAACTTCTTTTAATAACTCGAATGCTTTTGTGATATTAGAATAGAAGCATTTTGTCTTTAAGATAAACATTGGCAGGAATTCATGAACATCGGTTGGCATAACATCCATTGTCGCACCGATTCCACCTGTCTCAATGCTGATCTCATTTCCTAATTCCTGATAGCTGTAGTTTGTTGTATCAACGATTGTTAAGATCTCTGCTAAAAATGATGCATATGGTACTAGATTCATTGGTACATGACTCATATCAAAAGCCAATTTGACATAAGCGATCTTGTTTGTAAAATACTGATGCCATAAGACTTTCACACCTCCAAGTTCAGATTCCACATTGGATAATGGTTTGACATCTTTTCTGATATCCTCGATATCGATGACTGGAATCTTCTCTAATTCTTCTTTGGTGGAAGCTTCTTCCTGTGATGCTTTTAACTGTTTTGTCTCTTCCACTAATTTCTTCACTTCATCTTCAGATAAAGAATCTTTATAAGCTTTTAATTTATTCGCTTCTTCCTGGTCTTTGACTTTCTGTAAACCTTTCTTTGGCTTCATAATTACGATGGACTTATGTTTGTTATTGATCAGATATTCTTTGATCAGATTTTCAAAATAACCATTCTCTATCTCATCTCTTAACTGCTTGAATGTCTCATTTGTCTTAATATGAATAAATGGTTTCTCATCGTCGTATAACCAGCTGTCAAACATCTGAAGTCCATACATCAGTCCCTTTGGAAAACGTCCAAAGTTTGCTTCTCTGTATTTGAATTCATAATAATTAAATGCGGCTAAAAGATTTC
This sequence comes from Anaerostipes sp. Marseille-Q3525, assembly GCF_018223505.1. NCBI lineage: Bacteria > Bacillati > Bacillota > Clostridia > Lachnospirales > Lachnospiraceae > Anaerostipes > Anaerostipes sp. Marseille-Q3525. The sequence goes on along the minus strand of NZ_JAGTTT010000002.1, from coordinate 169,398 downwards.
TTCTTGGAATTCCTTCTTCGGCGATCTTTGCTAAATTCTCTTCTAAGATCTTAACAAATTCCTCTTCCTGATCATCTCTTGCTTCCTGTGCGATCACAGAAAATACTGGCTGCATGATTCCATTATCATAAGAGCTTTGAATATCTTTTCCGATCTGTGCATCCATCAATGCTTTCTTCACTGGCGCCCCTGGTGCATCAAATAACACTCTGTTTAAGATTTCAAATCCTAAGTAAAGTTTCGCATCCAGACTGTCCCCGATCACTGCATTATAAGATAAATAAGTCTTCTCTTCTTCAGAATCATTTTCCCCGACTGGATAATATTCTTCCACACGTTTTACTTCTGTAAACGGCTGCTGCTTCTCCCATGAAGAATCAATCTGTTTCTCATCGAAATCACTTAAATAATGTTCATCGATAAATGTCAGATATTCATCCACATCCATATCTCCATACAGATAAATATAGCTGTTGGATGGATGATAATAAGTCTTATGGAAATCAAGGAACATCTCATAAGTCAGATCAGGGATTGCCTTTGGATCTCCTCCTGATTCGAATCCATATGGTGTGTCTTCTAATAAAGACTTCTGAATGATACGGGCAAGCTGCTGGTCTGGAGATGAGAATACTCCTTTCATCTCATTAAATACAACACCATTATAAGTAAGGTCGGCATCTTCACTTAACAGATCATAATGCCATCCTTCCTGTTTTAAAATCTCTGGTTTCTTGTAGATGTTTGGATAAAATACGGCATCAAGATAAACATGTACCAGATTAAAGAAGTCCTTGTCATTCTGGCTTGCAACCGGATAGACTGTCTTGTCTGGATATGTCATAGCGTTTAAAAATGTGTTTAATGATCCTTTGACCAGTTCTACAAACGGGTCTTTCATTGGAAATTCTCTTGATCCGCATAAAACGGAATGCTCTAAGATATGAGGTACTCCAGTGTCGTCTTTCGGTGGTGTACGAAATCCGATCTGGAATACCTTATTGTCATCTTCGTTTGATACGACAACGACTCTTGCCCCTGTCTTGTTATGTTTTAAAAGGTATCCTGTTCCATTTAATTCTTCAATAGATTCCTGTTTGATAATTGTATATTTATTATTCATAAAATCTTACAAAATCTCCTTTTTCTATATCATTTGATACCTTTTATGCTACTACAAATGGAACAGAATTGAAAGGGGTAGTTTTGGTAGTTTTTATCGTTTTATTGATTTTACTGCTGTGTAGGAACTATAGTAATATGTTCCTGAAACTTTTTTTGCTGTTCTTATTTTAAAATAATATTTCTTGCCTTTTTTTAATTTTGTTTTTGTGTAAGATGTCTTTTGGGCAGAAATGGTTGCGATCTTTTTAAATCCTGATCTTGCTTTTGTGGACATATAGATCTGGTAATTGCTGATACCTGATACTTTGTTCCATGTGACCTTGATTCCATTTTTGCCGCTTTTCTTTACACTTTTGATCTTTGTTGGTTTTGGTGCAATGCTTACTTGGCAAGTTGCTTTTGCCTGGCTATTTAATACTGCGGTGATATTGACCTTGCCTGCTGATTTGGCAGTGATCTTGCCATTCTTATCCACTGTTGCGATCTTTGTGTTGGAACTTTTCCACTGAACGGATAATTTGTATGCACTATTTGCAGGATCATATGCCTTTATCGTCTTTGATGTTCCTGTTGTCATGGTAAGACTTGTTTTATCTAATGTAACTTTCTTTGGTGTAAACCCTGCTTTTTTCCAGTTTCCAATCTTAAAATTCAAATCTACATTTTCTGAGATTCCATCAATCGTTCCTACATTGCTATATTGCCACATATGATAGTTTCCCTGATACTTACACGTATCATTGTAACTTGCTACCCATTTTGGATACTGGTTAAAAATTGAAGCCGTCAGCTTTCCATCTGCTAATTTACTGTCGAAACGTGACGCATTGCTGTATATTCCTAAATTCTTATATCCGGCTGCTTCTAAAGTACTAAAAAATGCCTGTGCAATCTGTGCTGCTTTGGTTCTTGTCATATTTGTTGAATTAAGAACTGTCTTTTCTTCCATATCATAATAAATTGGATATGACAACTTCTTTCCTTTGATCAGACGAATCACATGATTTGCTTCGCTCTTTGCTTTTGCTACAGTATCCGCATAGGAATATAAGTAAACACCATAAGGAATCCCTAACCGTTCACACTCGCTGGAATTGTATTTCCACTTACTATCATCCTGTTTGGTTTCATTCATTCCAAATCCACAACGGATGATCGCAAAATCAACCTGACCGCTATTTTTCACTTTTTCCCAGTCAATATCCCCTTGCCGATAACTTACATCGATTCCCTGTGCCGTTGTATTAGATGGCTTTATAACTCTTGCAATACTTCTTCCTGACTTATTGGAATTAACAATTAATTTTCCATCTTTATAACGGAAACTGTTCTCAACACCTGTCTTTTCTGCCTCACTTGCAGTGTATGCTGTCTGACTTCCCCATACTTTGCAAACTGGCTTCACTCCCATCAGAAAGCTGATCAGTAAAAGAATCGTTCCTACGATCAACCCAGTCAGCATACCTAGTTTTTCACTTCTTCTCATTTTACCCTCCTTTTGTGCCTGGCGGTTTTATAAAACCTGTCCCTCATTGCTGCTGTCTCATTGTTTTGTTAAATTCATTATAGCATGGATAAAATGACAAAAAGTGAACATTTTCTTAAATTTTCTCGTAAATTATACACAGCCCATCTTGATCATCTCTTTTTTCAGCCGTTTGATGATCTTCTTTTCAAGTCTTGAAATATAAGACTGGGAGATTCCAAGAAGATCTGCAACCTCTTTCTGCGTTTTTTCTTCTCCCTCTTTCTGGTTGATCCCAAATCTTAATTCTATGATCATTTTTTCACGTTCTGTTAATGTTGTCATGGCACGCATCAAAAGTTTTTTATCAACCTCATGTTCTAAATCTTTATAAATGATATCATCATCTGTACCAAGGATGTCAGATAATAACAATTCATTTCCGTCCCAGTCAACATTGAGTGGTTCATCGATGGATACTTCCATTTTGGTCTTATTATTTCTTCTTAAATACATCAAGATCTCATTTTCAATACATCTGGATGCATAAGTTGCAAGTTTGATCTTCTTCGCTGGATTAAATGTATTGATCGCTTTAATGAGTCCGATCGTTCCAATGGAAATTAAATCTTCCACACCAATTCCAGTATTATCAAATTTCTTTGCTATGTACACGACAAGTCTTAAATTTCTCTCGATCAACTTTGATCTTGCTTCTTCCTGTGCTGATGTTCCGAGCATATGGATCATCTTCTGTTCTTCCACCGCATCAAGTGGTGCTGGAAGGATTTCTGTTCCTCCAATATAATGAATCTCATTTCCTCTTGCAAAAAATGTTCTCTTTCTACTTACCAAGCTTAACTTTAACACGACATTACCTCCCATTTTTTATCAAGTCCGGATGCAGCAGTATTTCATATTGTCCCCACTTTGAAAGGGAAACTTTGGAAACTGCAATGACTGCATGTGGTACTTCTATCCTTCGTTTTTCCTCAACAATCTTGAGATCACTGACAAAGATTGCCGTCATGATGCCCCCTTCTTTTCCAATGCTTCGATAAGGAATCAGACGGATCTTATCCGTTTCATACTTTTTGATGAATTCCTCTAATGAATGATGAAAATACCTTTTGAATGCTTCTTCCTCCAGAATACAGACCGGGAGATGACTGATCGGATCATATAAAAAATTTCCTGTATCTACAAAACCACATACACAAACTTTTGTATGATTCCATATAAATTCAACCTCATAAAAGTTTCCTTGCTTCTCCAGCAGATCTTTTCCGAGCAGCTCATACACTCTTCTTAGGAAAAACATAGTGGATAATGCACATATGATCCACGGCAATGAAAAGTGCTGTCTTATCACTGTAAAAATTCCTCCACTTACAAATGCAAGAATCCATGTATACAAACTGTAAGTTCCTGCCTTTTTCACAGATACGCCATACGCTGCTTTTATCGTTATGATCAAAACTGGTTCTATCATCAAAAAACTTAACGTATGATATTTACTACAAAATTCAAGGATCAGACATCCCAAAAAACTTCCGATTCCTGCTGAATACAACATTCTTAAGTATTCCATCTTCTTTTTTAAGATTGTTCCAAGCAAGATGAGTTGTATGATCCCCATCACCCATTGCTCGAAAAACATCTCTATGAAATACATATTGCAATTATAAGAAAGGATGCCGAAATACTTTGTCAAAATATAGAAGAAAAAAACAACAACTTCTTACAGCTTTTGACGAATTGTTTCACACTTTTTCACCATCTGATAAAATAAATGTAGTAAAATGTAGAAAAAACAAAAGAAAGGACAACTTGATATGACACATGTGATTCATAAAATTCCACCTGTATACAATAAAAACAGCCAGATTTTAATTCTTGGTTCATTTCCTTCTGTAAAATCCAGAGAAGGACGGTTCTTTTATCATCATAAGCAAAACCGTTTCTGGAAAGTATTATCCACCATTGTAAATGATGTTCTGCCTGAGACGATTGATGAGAAAAAAGATTTTTTGTTAAAAAATCATATTGCTGTATGGGACGTGATCGCTTCCTGCGATATTGAAGGTTCCAGTGACAGCAGTATCAAAAATGCAGTTCCAAATGACTTCTCAGACATACTAAAAGCGGCCCCAATCCGTAAAATCTATACGAACGGTGGAACCGCTTATAAGCTTTATCATAAATATTGTGAAAAGGTAACAGGCATTAAAGCTATGAAACTTCCTTCAACAAGTCCTGCTAATGCTTCTTATTCTCTTGATCGTCTGATCAGTGAATGGAAAGTTATCGCAGATCAGATTTCAAAAGACTGATCTGCATGAGTAATATCTTTGACAATCTGATTCCATTTGCGTCCATCATCACAGTTTAGATAATGATGATTGATCTTGTATTTTTTGAAACAATGCATTGGAAATACTGTTTTTACATCCGTATGTTCCAGAAAATAATTCATCCCCCAGCAGTATTTATCTTCCTGTCTTGGGTCTAGCAGCATAAATGCAAGATCGATCTTCTTGCCTTCCAGATATTTCATTTCATCCTGGAAGGTATTTTTGTAATATTCATTGTCTTCTTCTGGCTCTCCATTCCAATGCCACCAGTTTAAATCTCCTGCATGGTAAATTACTTTACCTTCCACTTCTACAATGTATGCCACTCCCATATCATTTGACTTTAATGTTTCTACTGTCATTTCGCTGATCTGCTTTTTCTCATGTGGTTTCATACGAAGTGCATTTTCCTTTGTTTTAACATCATCAGATATGATATATTGCACTTTTTCATATTGCTCTTTTAATTCCCAGATGACCGGATTATAATGGTCTGCGTGGCTGTGAGATACAAACACATACAGCATCTTATTCTTATCAAATGTTGGAATCTTTCCATGATAATAATCAAATAATAAGACTGTGTGTTCCATTTCTACCATGAAACCACTGTGTTCTATAAATGTGATTTTCATTTTGCATTATCCTCCAAAATCTTTTCCTTCATTTGTGGATCAAATGTTTCTGTGCGAAGCATCTCAATCTCGTATTTGTATGGCGGATAGGATTTCTTTCCGTCTTCTGTCTTGATATATGGTGTTTCTAAGATCTTTGGTACATTCTCAAAATCTTTGTGATGAACGATATAATTTAATGTCTCAAATCCAATTGTTCCAAATCCGAGATTCTCATGGCGGTCCTTACCTGCTCCGACTGGATTTTTACTGTCATTGATATGAAAGACTGCAATCTGGTCTTTGCCAAGTGCCTGATCGAACTTATCGATAACAGTATCAAACCCTTCTGTCAGATCTAGTCCGCTGTCACTTACATGACAGGTATCGAAGCATACTCTTAAATTCTCTGGATATTTAACTCCATCGTAAATTCTTTTTAACTCCTCAAATTCTCGTCCGATCTCGCTTCCTTTTCCTGCCATTGTCTCAAGTGCAATCTGAACCGGCATATCTTTGTACATGACTTTATTAAGACCTTCTATGATGCGGTCAATTCCTTTGTCTAAGCCCGCTCCGACATGAGAGCCAGGATGAAGTACAAGTGTATGGCTTCCCATCGCTTTCGTACGTTCTACCTCAACCTCAAGGAATTCTACTGCCAGTTCAAATGTCTCTAGTTTTGTTGTATTGGCAAGATTGATGATATAAGGTGCATGTACAACAAATGTATCCATTCCATTTTCTTTCATCAATTGTGTGCCTTCTTCAATTCGCAGCTCTTCAATCTTTTTCCTTCTTGTATTTTGTGGTGCACCTGTATACACCATAAATGTATTTGCTCCATAAGATAATGCTTCTTTGACTGATCCAAGAAACATATCTTTCCCTTTCATCCCTACATGAGAACCGATCAACATATTTTTGCCTCCAATTTTTAAATTTTCTTTGCTATTCTGATGCAGATTATACCGAAAATATCTTATAAAATCTATATTTTGTAACTTTTTTAAATTTTATTTGATTTTTTTTGTAATTTTTATTGACAGATTACGCTGATAGTGATATTATAACCTTGTTGCGCAGTTGTGGCGGAATTGGCATACGCGCTAGACTAAGGATCTAGTCCGGGTTAACTGGGTAGGGGTTCAAGTCCCCTCAACTGCATTCAAGCCGATGTGGCGGAATTGGCAGACGCGCTGTGTTCAGGTCGCAGTGAGCTTACGTTCGTGCGAGTTCGAATCTCGCCATCGGCATAACCGAAGTTGAAGCTTCGGTTTTTTTGTTTTTATGGATATTTTTGCAATTAGAAAAACGGTACAATGAACTCATGGATCCATGAGTTCATTGTACCGTTTTTGTCTTATATCTTTTTTACTATTTTAAGATCCCGATTATTTTAAGCGTTCTGCTACTGCTTTAATAAATCCTTCACTGTTTACAGCATTTACATTCTCAAGAGTTGTGATCAGTGCTAAGTCTTTTGTCATTGTTCCACTCTCGATCGTGTCTAATGTTGCTTTCTCAAGCTTATCAGCAAATTCCATTAATTCTTTATTGCCATCTAATTCTCCACGTTTTCTTAACGCTCCTGTCCATGCAAAGATCGTTGCTACAGAGTTTGTAGATGTTTCTTCACCTCTTAGGTGTTTATAATAATGACGCTGTACTGTTCCATGAGCTGCTTCATATTCATAGTATCCGTGTGGTGATACTAAAACAGATGTCATCATAGCTAATGATCCGAACGCAGAAGAGATCATATCACTCATAACGTCTCCATCATAGTTCTTACATGCCCAGATAAATCCACCTTCTGATTTCATAACACGTGCTACTGCATCATCGATCAGTGTGTAGAAATATTCAATTCCTGCCTCATCAAATTTCTCTTTATACTCTGCATCAAAGATTTCCTGGAAAATATCTTTGAATGTGTGATCGTATTTCTTAGAGATTGTGTCTTTTGTTGCAAACCACAGATCCTGTTTTGTATCTAATGCATATGTAAAGCAGCTTCTTGCAAAGCTTGCGATAGATTCATCAATGTTATGCATTCCCTGGATCACACCTGGTCCATCAAAATCATGAATTGTCTCTCTGATCTCTGTACCATCTTCTCCTGTAAATACTAATTCTGCCTTTCCTGCTCCTGGAACTTTGATCTCGACACCTTTGTATACATCACCATAAGCATGTCTTGCGATCGTGATCGGTTTCTTCCATTTGCTAACAGTTGGTTCAATTCCCTTAACTGTGATCGGTGCTCTAAATACTGTTCCATCTAAGATCGCACGGATTGTTCCGTTTGGACTTTTCCACATCTCTTTTAAATCATATTCGTCCATGCGTGCTGCATTTGGAGTGATCGTTGCACATTTGACTGCAACTCCATATTTCTTTGTAGCTTCTGCAGAATCAAATGTTACCTGATCGTTTGTCTCGTTTCTGTGTTCTAACCCAAGGTCGTAATATTCTGTCTTCAAATCAATAAATGGTAATAATAGTTCATCTTTGATCATCTTCCAAAGAATTCTTGTCATCTCATCTCCGTCCATCTCTACTAATGGAGTTGTCATCTGAATTTTGCTCATGGTCATTCCTCCTGCGTTACGTTTTATTTGCTGTCTGGCTGTTATTTTCAGCTTATTGTTGTTTATCATACCAAAAAAACTGACAGTTGTAAATAAATGTATTAAGAATAATACACAGTGTTCGAAAGTTCAAACACAAAACTGTTTCGATCACCCCTGTATTTCGCAATAGAATATTCAATGACTGTATGCGTTGCATCGTATCCTGTGGAATGAAAATAAAATAAAGGATCTCCATTTTTGATATCTAAAAGATCAGCACATGTTTCATCTGCAAGGATCACGTCCAACTTTCGTTTTATTGATGTAATATCTCTTCCTTCCTTATGAAATGTCTGATACAGACTTTCCTTTTCAAAATCAATGTCTGATAAGTGTTCAAACAGCCTGCATGGCACATACGTTGTAACCAAAACATTTGGCTGATCATCGATGTATCTTAGTCTTACCAGTTTATATACTTCCTCTGTTTCTGACAGATTTAATTTCTGACAGACTTCCTCCTCTGCCTTTTCTTTTTTGAATGTCAGGACTTTCGTTGATGGGGTAAGTCCTTTTTCTTTCACTTCTTGATCAAATGTCTGAATCACCTGTGCAAATTCCTGGCGGATCGTTGGATCACATACAATCGTTCCTCTTTTTTTTCGTTTCTCTAAATAGCCTTCACCTACTAAGATCTGTACTGCCTTACGGACCGTTGGACGGCTGACTTTATAGATTTCTGCCAATTCATATTCATTTGGTATAATGCTTCCTTGTGGATAGACTCCGCTTAAAATCTTATCTAATAAATCTTTTTTTATATCTAAATAAAATGCTCCCATTTTATACTCTCTTTCTTTTACTTTATGATATATCTGGATTGTTTCTTTGCTACGCAATTGATATTTTTGACACTTACATCACTTTATCGAATTTTTCATATTATGTCAATTTATTTCCTTTTATTTCATTTACATAATATTGACATAACAATTACATAATGTTATATTTTAATTAACATGAAGTAAACATATTAGAAAAAACAGGAGGTTTTTATGAAATCATATACTTTAGATGATCTTGCAAGAATGATCGATCACACGAATTTACATACGGATGCTTCTCCAAATGACATGAAAATCTTATGTAATGAAGCGAAAGAGAATCATTTTGCCATGGTAGCGATCAATCAGGTACAGTCTGGATTATGTGCAAAATTACTTAGCGGAACCGATATTCATATAGGAGCTGCTATTTCTTTCCCTCTGGGACAGACAACAATTGCTTCCAAAGTCTTTGATACAAAAGATGCCATTGCAAATGGGGCAAATGAGATCGATTACGTTGTGAATCAAACAGAGATCAAGGCTGGTAATTGGGATTATATCAAAGATGAGATGACTCAGATCGTTGCTGCTTGTCATGAAAAAGATGTTACCTGCAAAGTTATTTTTGAGAACTGTTATCTAAATGATGATGAGAAGATCAAGCTTTGCGAAATTGCAAAGGAAGTGAAACCTGACTATATCAAAACATCTACTGGATTCGGTACTGGCGGTGCTACATTTGATGATGTAAAATTAATGAAAGAACATGTTGGAAATGAAGTTAAGGTAAAAGCTGCTGGTGGAATTCGTGATGCCAAGACATTTATGAAAATGGTAGAATGCGGTGCAGAACGTATCGGTACGAGTGCTGGAGTCACGATCATCAAAGATTTCGAAGCTATGATGAAAGAACAAGGTGTTTCCACACTTGAGATTTAGCACTTAAGATTTAGAAAATTTTTTCTTTAGGAGGCTGTTTATGAATCAGTTTAACTGGGATCAGGCTTTTACTTTGGATTTTGATCTAAATGACGGTCTGTCCAAACATGCAGAGACTACAAAGCGTTATCTTTCTCAGATGAAAGATATGTATCAAGACCAGCAGGTAGTTGAAGAAATTCTTAAGAATGATGATCCTTTGATCTATGAATTTTATGAACTTGGATGTCCGGAACGTGCCGGAGATCTTGCATTTGGCACAACGATGATCCATCCTGGTAAGATTGGAAATGAATATTACATGACCAAAGGGCATTTTCATCAGATCGTGGATACTGCAGAAGTTTATTATACATTAAAGGGTGAGGGATATATGATGCTTGAAAATCTTGAAGGCGACTGGAAAGTCGAACGCATGGAGAAGGGAAAAGCACTGTATGTTCCCCGTGGATATGCTCATCGTACCATCAATACCGGCGATGAGATTCTCACTGCTTTTTATGTATTTGATGCCAATGCCGGACATGATTATGGAACGATTGAAACCAAAGGATACCATCATATCGTTTGTGATATTGACGGTGAAATGAAAGTATTGGATAACCCACGATGGTAATTTCATCATTTATCAACGAAATTTTAATATTATAAAGAGAACCCATATATTTAGGATTTATATCTTCTAAATATATGGGTTCTCTTTATAATATTAAAAGGTATTAACAGCTATTCCTGCACATGTAGTAACTGATGTGCTTTATGACTTCCCGGTGATCCAAAATATTCATCGTATAGATGTTTGATATCTGGATTCTCATGGGAAAATCTTAATTGAGAAGTCTTGTCCAGGAAGTATAGGTTGGATCCACGGTCGGACGCCATTTCTTTTCCTTCATGGATCGGCTGCCCGCCTCCACCTACACATCCGCCTGGACAGGCCATGACTTCTACAAAATGATAGTGTACTTCTCTCTTACGGATTGCTTCCATCAGATTTCTTGTATTCTGAAGTCCACTAACAACTGCAATCTCTACCGTATTGCCTGCAATATCAAATTTCGCTTCTGTCCATCCATTTTTATTTACTCCACGGATTTCTTTGAATGCATCTGCTTCTGGGTTCTTTCCTGTGATCAGGTAATATGCAGAACGAAGTGCCGCTTCCATAACTCCTCCGGTTGCTCCAAAGATCACTCCTGCTCCTGTTCCTTCTGTAAATGGAGCATCAAATGCAGAATCTTTTAATATCTTTGGATCAATGTGGTCTGCACGGATCAGTCGGTCTAATTCTCTTGTTGTTAATACAAGATCAACTCCATGACCTGCAAACTCTCCATGGAATAATGGTTTCTCTCTTTCGTCTTTCTTTGCAAGGCATGGCATGATGGACAACGCAAAAATGCGGTCTGGATCAATGTCCATCTTCTTCGCAAATGCAGTTTTCATCACTGCTCCAAACATCTCCTGTGGAGATTTTGCTGATGATAATCTGTTCGCCATCTGTGGATACTGGGATTTTATAAATCTTACCCATCCAGGACAACAGGATGTAAACATTGGATACATATCAAGATCACCTTTTGTAAATCTCTCTACAAATTCGGTTCCTTCTTCCATGATCGTAAGGTCTGCTGAAAATGTTGTATCAAATACATAATCAACCCCGATCTTTCTTAATGCATCTACGATCTTCTCTACGGTTGCTTCTTCTCTTGATAATCCAAGACTTTCACCCCATGCAGTACGAACTGCAGGCGCGATCTGAGCTACAACGATCGTATCTTTATCTTCTAATGCACGATATAATTTCTCTGTATCATCACGTTCACGTAATGCTCCTGTTGGGCAATGTGTAATACACTGTCCGCATAATGCACAATCCGCTGTTTTAATATCTCTGTTCCCAGACACTCCAACCGTTGTTCTTGCTCCTGTTCCAGATACATCCCAGATATGCATTCCCTGAATCTTATCACACACCTGTATACAACGCATACATTTGACGCATTTACTTGCATCACGCACCAGTGGATATCTTGTATCCCACTCTTCTACACAGATTTCCTTCTTATATGGACTTTCCACAACATTCAAATCATTTGCAATGGTCTGTAACGTACAATTACCACTTCTTACACACGTTGCACACTGTGCATCATGCTGGGAAAGGATCATCTCTACCGTATGTTTTCTATTTCTTCTTACTTTTGGACTGTTTGTATAGATCGTCATTCCTTCTTCAACCACGTTGTTACATGATGTTACAAGGTGATCCTGACCTTCGATCTCAACTACACAGACTCTGCAGGCACCAATCTCGTTGATATCTTTTAAATAACAAAGTTTTGGAATTGGAATATGGATGGAGGCAGCTGCTTCCATGATCGTTGTACCTGCTGGAACTGCGATCGTATGGTTGTCGATTGTAATATTTACCATTTTGTAGCCCTCCCTCCTTTAAAGATTCCGTAACCAAAGTGGTCACAACGTAAGCATCGTCCAGCTTCCTGACATGCTTCTTTACTTGTCATGCAGTTTTCAATTCCTTCAAAATCTTTGATTCTCTCTCCGGCTTCTCTCTCTGTAAGATTCACTCTTCCACATGCTGGTTTATCTTCTAATTTTGGCTCTGGAATCTCAACATCTGCTGTAATTTCATGGTGATATCCAAGATATTCATCAATATTTGCTGCAATAACTTTACCAGCTGCGATCGCAGAAATCACTGTAGATGGACCTGTTGCGCAATCTCCACCTGCAAATACTCCAGGCATTTCTTCGAATCCACCGAATTTCTCTACATTGATCTTACCTCTCTGCACTGGAACTCCTGCTTCTTCAAAATGCTGATATTCGATATCCTGACCAATCGCTACGATCAATGCCTGACATGGGATAAATATATCTTCTTCCCCTGTTGGTTTTACAGAGGCTCTTCCATTCTTGATGTTACTGATCATCTGTGGAGTTACCCATACACCTTTGACATTGCCTTCTTCGTCTTTCTCAATTCTTGAAGGTGCCATCAGCGTTTTGATCTCAACACCTTCTGCTTCCGCACCTGAAATCTCATCTGGAAGGGCTGTCATATCTGCGACTCTTCTTCTATATACAATGCTTACTTTCTTCGCACCTAATCTTACGGATGTACGAACCGCATCCATAGATACATTTCCACCACCGATAACGGCGACTTCTTTGCCTTCTAAACTTTCCTGCGTTCCGTATCCAACATTTCTTAAGAACTGTACTGCTGAGATCACACCTTTAGCATCTTCTCCGTCAAGTCCTAACTTCTTATCTGTACTTGCACCGATCGTGATCAGTACTGCGTCATACTTTTCTTTTAAATCCACAATGGAATAATCTTTACCAATGGATTTTCCACAGTCTACTTTTACTCCTGTATCCAAGATTGCCTGAATATCATCATCTAAGCGTTCTTTTGGAAGTCTGTAGTTTGGAATTCCATAACGTAACATTCCACCAAGTTTTGGAAGCATCTCGTATACTGTTACCTGATGTCCCATTAACTGTAGGAAATAAGCTGCACTTAATCCACCTGGTCCACCACCAACAACAGCGATATTCTTACCGGTAGATTCTGCACACGCAGGTGGTGCAACATAACCTGCTGCATCTGCTGCCATACGTTTTAATCCACGGATATTTACGGCATCATCGATCATATTTCTACGGCATAATGCCTCACATGGATGCTCACAAATAAATCCGCATGTTGTAGGGAAAGGATTATCCTTTCTGATCAGACGGATCGCATCCTCATATCTTCCTTCACGCACCAGTGCAATATATCCTGGAATATCTACTCTTGCGGGACATCTTGATACACATGGTACTGGCTGTTTTAATGTACTTAAGCAGCGATGATACATAATATGTTCCACATAATCATCTTTAAATCCAATAGCTCCTTTATATACCATATTGGCTGCCTCATAACCAATTGCACAATCTGCTGATTCCATAATGGATTTTGCTGTTTCTTCAATTGCTGTCAATGTCCTGATCGTTGCTTTGCCATCTAAGACATCTGTGATCAAATTCTTAAGCTGTCCTAGTCCCACACGACATGGAACACACTTTCCACAGCTCTGTGCATGACAAATCTCTAAAAATGCTCTGGACATATCTACTGGACACAACCCCGGCGGGCTTGACTCGATTCTTCGTTCCAGATCCTTATAAAGTCCTTCCACAACCAGTTGTGCCTGGTTTGGAGTCCTTAATTCTAAACGACTCATGACTCATCCTCCTTAATTCCTCTATATCAGTATATTGGTTTCAATTATAGCGGAGAATTTCGAGCAATTCAATCATTTTTTGTGCATTATATACGTTAAATTCGTAACAATTTGTTTCTTTTTTGTGCATTATAACGTTAAATTCATAACAAAGAAATTGCGATTTGATAGCCTTCTGGTATATGATAAAAAATAAATAAGCAACCGAAAGCGCTGCGGTTGCTTATTTATTTTTTATCATATACTCGAAATCTACAGTTGGCCAATTACAAAATTAAAATTTTAGTAAGAAACTATAATTCCCCCATCGCATGCATACATACTACTAACTCCCTTAGTATCAACAATATCTACATCCTGGGCATGTAAGTTCTTCTGAATCAGTTCTTTTACAAATACAGCTCTCTCATAGCAATTGCAATGTGAGATCACAAACTGTCTTCCTGAAAGGTCTCTTCCTTCACTAGCCATATGTTCTACCATCTTAGCGAGTGCTTTCTTCATTCCTCTTGCCTGGCCTGCTTTCTGAATGACGCCATCTCTTGTTCCGATCATGACTGGTTTGATATTCAGTGCACTTGCGATCGTTGCTGATAGCCTTGATAGTCTTCCGTTCTTTCTTAATACTTCTAATGTCTCTAAAACAAAATATGTTCTAAGACTTGTTGTGTATTCTTCAATCTTCTCAACTACTTCTTCAAATGGCATTCCCTGACTTGCATATTCATAGATCTTACGTGCGATCAATACCTGTGTTGTAGCAGCTCCTCTTGAGTTTACTACATGGATATTTTTCTTTCCATGGTCTTCTTCATAGAGGGTCTTTCCAAGTACCGCACTGTTATATGATCCACTTAATTCTGCAGATAATGTTACAACATAAATATCATCCGCCTTGGAATAAGCTTCCATGTAACTTTCTGGTGCTGGGCATGCTGATTTTACTGATTCTTTGCTGGCTGCTACTTTCGCTAAAAAGTCTGCCTGATCAAATGTTTCATCATCTATAATCTCTTCTCCGTCCACTAATAAGGTTAATGGCACCCATGTATAACATCCCTTTTTAATATCTTCTTCTGTCAAATCCGTACAGCTGTCACAAACAATATGAAAACTCATATTCGTATCTCCTTTTTACAACTTTCTTATCTGGTATTCATTACTACTTATTCTAACATATATCTTTTGAAAAAGAAACATACAAACTAAGTTTCTTTGTGGATCTTGCCTATAAGTTTGTGAAAAAATCTACAGATACTTTGTTAAAAAGTGGCACAAGTTATAGTATATACTTACATTTTTTATGAAAAAAATTTTTAATTTATCTTATAAAAATTCCAAAAATCTCTCTTTTACTTCCTGATCCCATGCTTCTTCTAATGTCTTATCAAGGACAAACGTCTTTCTTGAAACACCAGCCGTGCATTTTAATCCTTGTCGGTCATATAAGATATTGATGAAAAGTCCTGCGACTTCGTCTTCTCTGATCGCTAGGTTGTATTTTGCAAGGATATCGCTGACAAGATCTAGTTTTAACATCATGACAAACTGAAATGACAGAGGTGTTTTCTTACCTTTTACCAGTGAAAAGATCTTTTCTTTCTCTTCCTGCCACATCACGTAGGGATAGGTTTTCATTTCTTCCCATTCTTCAGTATCATAAAATTCTTTTAATATCTTCCCATCAAATTCATATGCGATATTCATAGAAAGTTTTCCTTCGCTCATTAAAAAATCATCAAACAGATTTCCTCCTAAAAATCCTGCCATGAATTTTTTGATATTTTCTATTTCGATCATAACCATAGGTTTCTTCTCCTGACTAAAAAAATGGAACCCTGCCTTTGATCAGGGTTCCATTTTATTGTATCTTTGTTTGAATATTTTTTCAACTGATTTTACTGTCCATAGCTGTAATACTGGCTGTCGGAACTTTCATTATTATAATTGTTGTTATAACTGTTGCTGCTTCCGCTGTTATTACTGTTTCCACTATTGCTACTGTTACTGCTTCCGCTATTGCTGCTTGTGCTTGGTGCATCAGATTTCTTTCCTAATGTTACTGTCAATGTCTTCTTCTCATATGTTCCCATCTGATTCTGACGTTTTACAACAATCTTGACTTTCTTTCCAGCTTTTAAGTTCGAAATCTTCTCTTTTAATCCATCCATTGTAGAAACACTGCTTCCATCAATTGATACGATCACATCACCTGCACTGATTCCTGCTTTCTGAGCTGGAGAGCTCTTGATCACTTGCTGTACATAAACACCAGATGGCATATCAAACTGACTTGCCATTGAGCTGTCGATCGTCTGTCCTGATACTCCTAAATATGCCTGCTCACTCTCACTTGTGGCTTCATTCTTAATCAGCTTATTGATGATCGGTTTTGCTGTATTGATTGGAATCGCATATCCCATTCCTTCTACATCTTCAGAAGAATATTTGACTGTATTGATACCGATCAGTTCACCTTTGCTATTTAATAACGCACCACCACTGTTACCTGGGTTGATTGCTGCATCTGTCTGAATCAGTGTCATTGTCTTATCTGTTAACTGAACCTGACGATTTAAGGCACTGATATATCCACCAGTTACTGACTGTCCATAACCTAAAGCATTACCGATTGCAATCGCTCTCTCACCTGTCTTTAACTTGGAAGAATCACCAAGTGTGATCACTGCGATTTTCTTTAATGTAGAAGCTTTCATATCTTTTGTATTAACCTCTACAACCGCCAGATCGGCATCACTGTCGGTTCCACGGATCGTTGCACTTGCACTCTTGCCATCAACAAATCCTACTGATAATGATTTCGCATCTGCAACAACGTGGTTATTCGTTACAATTAAGATCTTACCATCTTTTTTCCCAATGATAATCCCAGAACCAACACCTTCTGATTCGCTGCTCTGTGTCTGACCGAACCAACTCTGGCTTGTTGTCTCAAACTTTCCTGTGATGGAAACGATTGATGGCATAACATTTGATGATACTCCTGAAAGGTCTTCACTGCTTGTGCTGGAACTGCTGCTTGTTGTCTTCGTCGTTGCAAGCTGTGTTGCTCCATTTCCAATGCCTGCTTTTGAAAATCCATAAGTAACACCCTGCATCACAAGACCTGCGATCAAACCAAATGCTACTGCTGATGCTGCAAGTTTCGCTGCGTATTTTCCTCTACCTGATTTCTTTGGTTTCTTATTTGAAGTGTTGGCTTCCTCAGCTCTCCACTGATCAGAAGTCTTCCACTGTCCGTCTTGATTTGTATGATATCCATCCATATTGATGTTCTCCTTTCAATCTTGATCTTTTGTCTTTGATCGATATCTGATCTTTGTATGTTTTTTCCTTTATGAGATAAATATATCTTATAAATGTGTAAAAAATGTGATTAATATGTTACAAAAAAATGGTTTTTTTCAAAAATTGAAGTTTTTTCCGTTTTCCTCAAAAATAAGAAAAAGTTAAGGCAATTTCTCGTTGTACGATCTTCATTTTTCCCTTATAATAGAAACAGTAAAAAAGGAGAATTGTTTCTATGATCAAGCAAAATCAAACCTATTTAAACAGGCTGCACGTCGTGATGGATGCTGCTTGCATTTATCTTGCAGGATATGTGGCCTATTATATAAGATTCAAGATGATTATTCATGGATTCTGGTTGAATAAAGAGATTTTTGAGTATAACCGTTATTATAAGGAATTCTATCAGTACCAGCAGCCATTGATCGCTTCACTGATTTTTTTACTTCTATTATATTCCTTTTTTGGACTTTATACTCCAAAACGTTATCAACGTGGATCAAAAGAACTTGTGAATCTTGTAAAAGCAAACCTGATCGGACTTGGAGTTTCTGCTTTTGTGATCACCGTATTTCAGATTCAGAATTTTCCACGTTCCTTATATCTGCTTTTTTATTTCTTTAACTTTATCTTCGGTGTCTTTTCAAGATATCTGATTCGTAAATTCTTGAAAGTGAACCGTAAGAAGGGAAGAAATATCAAGCATACTGTATTTATCGGATTCAGTACATCCGCGGCAGCTTATATCGACCGTATTAAGGCGAACCCTCAATGGGGACTTAAAGTTCATGGTATCTTTGACGACCTTGTAAGCGATAACTTTGAATACCGCGGGATTAAGAAGATCGGTACATTAAAAGATCTGGCTGCTTACCTTGAGAAGTCTTCCTTGGATGAAGTTGCGATCACGCTGAATCTGAACGAATACCACAAGCTGGAACAGATCGTTGCGATCTGTGAGAAGTCTGGTGTTCATACGAAGTTTGTACCTGATTATTATAACTTTATTTCGACAAACCCATACACGGAAGATCTTGACGGACTTCCAGTTATTAATATCCGTAACGTTCCGCTTACCAATACAGTCAACCGAATGATCAAACGTCTAATCGATATTATCGGTTCTATTGTGGCACTGATCTTATTTTCACCGATCATGCTCGTTGTAGCGATTCTTGTTAAGAAGAGTTCTCCGGGACCAATCTTCTTTGCACAGGAACGTATCGGACTGGGGAATAAACCATTTAAGATGTACAAGTTCCGCTCCATGGGAGTTCAGGATCCTAAGAAAGAAGCCAAAGAATGGACAACCAAGAATGATGCCCGTGTTACACCTGTTGGACGTATCATTCGTAAGACAAGCCTTGATGAACTTCCACAGTTCTGGAATGTACTAAAAGGCGACATGAGTCTGATCGGTCCACGGCCAGAACGTCCACTTTTTGTTGAGAAGTTTAAAGAAGAGATTCCTCGTTATATGATCAAACATCAGGTTCGTCCCGGTATCACAGGATGGGCTCAGGTTAACGGATTCCGCGGTGATACTTCCATCCGAAGCAGAATCGAACATGACCTTTATTATATCGAGAACTGGTCTTTGGGACTTGATATCAAGATTTTATTTCTTACATTCTTTAAAGGATTTGTCAATAAAAATGCATATTAATAACAAAACGGATGGTCATTTTCATCCGTTTTTTGTTTAAAGGGGGAACTACTTTATGGCACATAAAAAACATATTAAAAAAAGACGGCGATCACCAATTCGTTTCTTATTTTTACTGATCCTTCTGATCGCAGTACTTATCGGAATTGTTGTTTTTATGCTTCATTCAAAGCTTGGCAAAGTTCAGACAAAAGCGCTGGATCAAAGCCAGCTTGTCACCGTCAATAATGACAACAACATGAAGGATTATACGAATTATGCTTTCTTCGGAATTGATTCACAGACAGGAAGTATGTCTGACCGAGGTAACCGCTCAGATTCGATCATTGTTGTAAGCATCAATAATTCCACAAAAGAAGTAAAACTGCTCTCCATTTACCGTGATACATTTTTAAGCATCAATGGAAAATACAGCAAAATAAATGCAGCCTACTCATGGGGTGGTCCAGAACTTGCCATCAGTACGATCAATCGTAATCTCGATCTGAATATTGAAAAATATGCAACTGTAAACTTTAAGATCCTTGCAAATATCGTCGATGCTGTTGGTGGTATTGAAGTAAATGTTGATAAAAGTATTATAAAGAACTTGAATTCTTATATTAAAGATATGAACCGTATCAATGGTGGTAATTCTTCTACGATCAAAAGTGCCGGAACTTACACGCTTGATGGTAATCAGGCCGTTGCTTATTCCAGAATCCGTTATACAGCCGGAGGTGATCTTGCAAGAGCTGGAAGACAAAGAGAGGTTCTTGAACAAATTTTCGAAAAGGGTAAGAAAAATCCTTTAAAAATGATGTCTGTTATGGATGAAGTACTTCCACAGGTTAAGACAAATATGAGTCAGGATGAATTATTTAAGATGGTGTTATCTGTATTTAAATATGAGATTAAAGACCAACAGGGATTCCCTTGGGATCAGAAAGAGATGCGTTATTATGGAAGTTATTATGGTTTTCCAACAACACTGAAAGAAAATGCGATCCGTGCTCATGAGTATCTGTTTGGTACAAAAGATTATCAGGTTAGTGATGAATTGAGCAGGATTAATCAGAAGATTATTTATCGGGTTGGGTATTAAAATTATATAATAAATCGGCAGGATTCTATATATAAATCCTGCCGATTATTTTATCATTCATTTAAGATTTTTCAAAAATTCAAGAAGCTTCTCCCCAACCATCTGCTGTCCTTCTTTGCAATAGAACAAATCTCTGACTCTCTGTCTATCTTCAACAAAATGGTCTTCATCCTTGGCAATACTATCTAATTCTGTCATCAACTCATCAAATGTTGCCGCCTTATAACCAGGTGTCACTTCATCATAATCATAATACATCTCACGATCATTCTGAAGATAATCTTCATAATCAAAGTTATAAAAGATCAACGGACGATCTAACAACAGATAGTCAATATAAGTGCTTGAATAATCACTGATCAGAATATCCGTATCCATTAAAATTTCCTGAATATCCATGGATTTCTTCGTGATATCTGTAATATTAGAATACATTGAGAAATCAACTTCTTCATTCTTATGATAGAAATGGCGACGTATAACAAATACCATATTATGCTCTACACACCACTGATTCAGCTTCTCAAAATCAAACTGTTCCTTCAATGGAAATACTATTTTCCCTTCCTGTCTGTGTGTTGGTGCATAAAGAATGATTTTCTTACCTTTGGCTGCTTTCTTTAACTGATGGGATGTTGTAAATCTTCCATCCTGATCATAAAACACATCATTCCTTGGCTGTCCCAGTGTTAAAATGTGGTCTGATCTTCTTCGGAATGCACTTTCATAAATCTTTGCATAAAAATCACTAGTTGCAACCACATATTCTCGTCCTAATGGAATCTCCTGAATCGCACGTCTTATTCTCTGGCCTTTACTGTACCAGTTCTTTACCTTGTCGTCATCGTATCCGACTTTCTTTAATGGAACACCATGCCATAGATTTAAGAACACCGCACGTCCCATAAATGTATGATTGACATCACTGATTCCATTGCATACAACAACGTATTTGGCTCGAAGCTGCATCCATATTCCTTTCAGACTATTAAACATATAGGCTTCGTAGCCAAGATTTCTAACCTTCGCACATACCTTCTCATCTTTTGTGATCCATACTGGACGAATATCATTGTGTTCTTGTGCTTCCAGAAATAAATATCTTGGATTATCTGCAAACTGCTCTCCCAGCCATGCCCCAAATATATAGATCTTTCTACTTCTTGGAAACAGGCAAGAAAGATACATGACCAGATATTTTCCAATAAGTCCTGCTGCTTTTTTCATAAACACCCTTTATCCCCACAGCCACTGCATCAGCTTGCGGACATTTCCTTCCTTTAATACATGGTTGTTCTTGTAGAAGCTTAAACGACGCAGCTTTCCTTTATAATATAACTCACCATAACATGCCAAAAGTTCGTATACGTCCAGACTGTCTATCTCTTCTCCATAAGTATCCACAAAGCCCTGTACCTGCTCCATGGATTCAATCATCATCCTGCGGTAACTGTTCTTGCCTTCTTTGAGACGATGATATAAATACACCGGATTCTTCGCATTCTTGGCTCCAACAGAATTGTTGCCATGTTGGCGGTAGTACATCGTGGATTCATTGACAAATCCAATCTTACCGAAGACTTTCGCAATCAATGCTGCCCAGTAATCATGCATAATGATCTTGGAAATTGGAAGTTCCCGCAGAAAATACTGCTGTAAGCATCGATTGATCATCACAGTACATCCGGTCACTGAATTCTGTACCATCAGCTGATTTAACACAATTCTCTTTGGAATATCTGCATACTGGAAAAATGATTCTGCGATCATCTCCAGATTGCTATCCGCCACAGAAAGGTCAGAATGTACCAGAATCGGTATCTTATCTCCATAACGTGCCTCCAAAGACTCCATCTTCTGTAATGTCAGATAAATCTTATCCGGTTTCCATACGTCATCCTGATCACAAAACATAAAATATGGTCCATAGGAATTACGCAACAGGGAAATGAAGTTATCCTTGGCACTTCCCTGCGGCGGATCATTCTTTATGATCGTTACCTGATCTGGATGTTTTTTACTAAATTCTTCTATAATACTGATCGTATCATCGGTAGAACCATCATCCCCAACGACCAGCTGCCAGTTTTCATAGGTCTGAGCTGCAATTGATTCTAACTGCGCCTTTAAATAATCCTCTCCATTCAATGTCGCTAACAGAATCGTTACCATAATGTTTTCAAACCTCCTGACTTATATTTTACCAGCATAGACAAAAATTGTCACTCTTTTATGCTGATACTTAAATCTAATTATCAAATACTCGTTCTACGACTCTTTGTGATGCATGTCCATCATCAAAGCAACAAAATCTATTATAAAATTCTTCATATCGTTGTGCATATTGTTCATTTACCTTATCGATATTCTTAACAGCATCTGCTATTTCTTCATTAGTAAACAACAATGGACCTGGGACATCATCTTCTATACTGATATAGAACCCTCTTAATACATCTCTATACTTTTCAAGATCATACGTAAAGAATAAGATTGGACGACGTAAGTTTGCATAATCAAAAAATACAGAAGAGTAATCTGTTATACAGATATCAGAAATCAAATACAGTTCTGCAATATCATTATACTTAGATACATTGAACACAAAATCTTCCATTCCTGTTACATCAATTGCATCTGCAATGAAATAATGTGTTCGTAATAAAATCACATATTCATCCTCAATTTCTTTTCTCAAATACTCTAAATCAAGTTTCAGCTTAAATTTATACTGACCCTTATCATAAAATTCATCATCTCTCCATGTTGGTGCATAAAGAATTGTCTTCTTATCCTCTGGAATTCCAAGATTTTTCTTAATCTGTGCTGCTATTTCTTCTTTATTTGGTGCATAAAGAATATCATTTCTCGGATATCCACTTTCTAAAATCTTATCCTTCTCATATAAAAAACAACTTTGAAATACATCCGTTGAAAATGGATTAGCTGAAACTAAATAATCCCAAAATCTTGACTGACTATATACTTGTCTCTTATATGTTGGTGATGCTGAATATACATCATCCATATCAAATACCAATTTCTTAAGTGGTGTTCCATGCCACGTTTCAAGCAAAATCTGAGAATCCCTCTTTGCATACCAAACTGGCTGACGCATGTTGTTTACCCAATATTTTGCTCTTGTCATATAATAAAAATATTTCAAGCTAAAACGTTTAACTTTTACTGGATTTCCTGGAATCTTTGTTTTTGTATCATTAATAATCCAAATATAACGATACTTATCTCCTTTATGTTCTAATAAATATTTATAAATGTATTTAGGACTGTCTGAGTAATTCCTTCCCAAAAAACTTTCAAACACAACCCAGTTATCTTTCTGTGAAAAACGCTCAAATACATATTTATTGATCGTACGATAGAAAAATCTACGATTAGTAAACATCTTTTTAATCTTTTCTTTTGCAAGAATCTTATTAATTTTCTTCTTTGCCTGTTTGTAATCATTCTGGCAAAAACCTTCCAATACCTTCTTCTGCATCTTATCGGAAGCTGCATCCTTTGCAATTTCCTTCATGTACTGATGAAACATACTAAATTTACTGTTCTTCCAATCTGAAACCTTTTCTTGTCTAAATCTTCTTAAGAAAATTCCATGACAAAACCCTAATAATTTTTCATCAAATTCATTTTTTAGCTTCTTTGACAGATGGTGATTTTCTTTCATATTCTGATATGCTAATATTAGCTGTTCATAACGATCTTTGAATTCTCCATAAGATAATGATGGGTATAAAATTTCATCGTTATGAAATCTTTTAATATAAATTCCTTTTTCACAAAAGCTTATATTATCTGCTTTCTTTAAAATGTCAGCCAACACCGGAATATCTGAATATAATCTTAATAATTTTTCAAATGCAATTCCAGCCAATGCGGACCTTTTGATCAAAATATTTACAACTGACAATCTTCTTAGTCCAAGACGCCCAGTCAACAAATCTTTCTCTGCACTCCCTGTATATATCTGTTGTTGCACATCTACATCTTCAGTTTCATGATAAATATGACGATTAAACCATGTATATTCTAATGGTCCATATACAAAATCTTTCTTTGAAGACTTGGCTGTTTTTAAAAGTTCTTCTAATGTTGTTTCTTCTAAATAATCATCACTATCTAAGAAATATATATATTCTCCTGTTGCATATTCTTTTCCAAGATTTCTTGCTGCTGCTACACCTTCCTCTTGTGAAATCAGTTTGGTAATCTGAAGTTTGCTTTTATAAGAAGCAAGAAGAGAATCTAAATTCTCTTCTACTCTGTCAGCAACTATTAAAACTTCAAAATCTTTCTCCATCTGATCACATAAGCTATCTAAACAGTCTGTAAGAAAATGCACTCCCTTATGAAAAGGAACAATTACACTAATCTTCATAAAGCCTCCTATTTGCTTCTATTCTTAATCAAATCAATGACTTTCTCTGATGCATGTCCATCATCCACATGATTGTACTTATTACTATATGTCTGATACTTATCTTCCCATTTTAAAGGCTCATATGACTTGATGTCATTAATAAGCTGATTGGTATCTCTTGAAATAGGTCCTGGTGCTTCTTCCACAAAATCAAAATAAAATCCTCTTAGATTTTCTTTATAATCTTGCAAATCATATGCAAAAAACAACATTGGACGCTTTAATAAACTATAATCAAACATAACAGATGAATAATCCGTAATCATCATATCTGATACCAGATAAAGCCATGCAATATCCTTTGTCTCATCAAATGTATATACAAATCCTTCATAAGGACTCCAATCAATCTTGTCTGATACTAGATAATGATATTTAACAATAAATATATATTCATCTGATAATTCTTTCTGAGCTTTATCAAAATTCAACTTTGATGCAAATTTATATTTGCCCTTTACAGAGTATTCATTATCACGCCATGTTGGTGCATATAAAATAATTTTCTTATCTAAAGGTAATCCAAGCATCTTCTTATATTCGATAATCTTATCTTTTTTATTGTCTCTTATCAAAATATCATTTCTTGGGTATCCAATTTCAAGAATTGGTCTATCTTTAAATGCAAAACATGATCTAAAAATTTCTGTTGAAAAATTATTTTGTGAAATAAGATAATCCCAGTCCTTACATGTTACTAAAAACTGCCGATGATAATCATTAATATCCGTACTTCCACCCATATCCATACGATCCATGTCAAGTGCAAGCTTCTTAAGCGGTGTTCCATGCCACGTCTGAATATATGTCACACTCTTTTTCTTTCGACAATACAATGGCTGACGACTATCAAATACCCAAAATCCCGCACGCATCAAATACCAGAAATATGGGAAATAATTATTTCTGATTTTTTTACATCTTCCAGGTATCTCGATACTCGTATCAAATAAAAACCAAATACATTCATATTCTTCATCTAATCCTTGACAAACCATCTCCTCATAAATATAACGTGGATTTCCTGTATAATTTCTTCCATTACTGCTCTGAAATATGATTATCTTCTTATCCGTCGGAATCAGATATGTCAATACTTTATAAAGTTGAATTGTTATATTCTTAATTAACTGCTTCATAAAAGATTACTCATCCTCTTTTGTAATTGTTGTTCCAAGTCCAAGGTCTTTCTTAATCTTAGTTGTAGAAATTCCCTCTGTTCTTGGAAGATATACAACCTCACAGTAATCTTTTAAGAAATCAAATTTACCTTTCCAGTCATCTCCCATAACAAATGTATCAACATGATATTCTTGTACATCTGAAATTTTCTGATCCCAGCTGTTTTCTGGAATCACAAGGTCAACATAGCGAACTGCTTCTACCAGTTTTTTTCTTTCTTCATAGGTAAAATAACATTTCTTCTGTTTTTCATTCCAGTTAAATTCATCTGTTGAGACAACAACGATCAAATAATCTCCAAGTTCTTTTGCTCTTCTTAACAAATTGATGTGTCCTGCGTGTAACAGGTCAAATGTTCCATATGTGATAACTTTCTTCATTTTAAAACTCCTTGTACTCTGTTTTATTTTGTTTTTTCTTCGTATACTTTACTTACTTCTTCGATTGAACCACGAGAAATGATTCTTCCTTTTTCCAGTAAAATCGCTTTATTACAAAGTCTCTTTACCTGATCTAAGGAATGAGATACGAATAATACCGTAACTCCTTTATCAAACATACTCATGATCTTCGCTTCACTCTTCTTTCTGAATTTGGCATCTCCAACAGATAATACCTCATCCAGAATCAGAATATCAGGTTCTACTAATGTTGCTACGGAGAATCCAAGTCTTGACTTCATACCTGAAGAATAGTTCTTAACCGGCACGTCAATAAACTTTCCAAGTTCAGAGAACTCAATGATCTCATCTAATTTTTCATCTAAGAACTTCTTTGAGAATCCAAGAACTGCTCCATACAGATAAATATTCTCACGTCCTGTATACTGCTGGTCAAATCCAGCCCCAAGTTCCAGAAGTGGTGCGATCTTTCCTTTTGATGTTACTGTTCCTTCTGTCGCTTTTAATACTCCTGCGATAACCTTTAACAGAGTACTCTTTCCTGCACCATTCAATCCAAGGATACCCAGACGATCTCCTTTATTCAGTGTAAAGTTAATATCTTTTAATGCCCAGAATTCATTATATGAAATCTGATGTTTTAATAATTTAATTACATAATCCTTTAAATCATCTACTTTTTCCTGACTTAAGTTGAACTTCATTCCAACATGTTCAACCTTTAATACTTCTTTCTTTGCCATGATACCCTCCTAAATGTGCAGAATGAATTCATCTTGCTTCTTATAGAAGAAAACCAATCCTACAATCACGCTTACAATTGCAAATAATACTGATGCTGCTAAAAATTTCATATTCATTGGCATACCAAAAACTGCCTGTCTGAAGTTATGGATCAGAAGATATAATGGGTTACATTTTAAAATCCATCCAAATCCTGACTTTAATAATCTGTCTGGTTTATAGAAAATTGCAGATGCATACATAATGATCATCAGTCCTACAGACCATAAATACTCTAAGTCTCTGAAGAAAACTGCCATTGTTGATAAGATCATTCCTACTCCAAAAGCTGTAATCAATAATAAAATCAGCGGAATGATTGCCTGCAACAGATAAACTGTTGGATATACCTTCAAAACAATTGATACAACAACCAATACAATTAATGAAATTGCAAAAATAATGTAGTTAAATAAAACACTTGATAATGGATAAATATACTTCGGTACATATACTTTCTTTATCATTCCAGAATTCGTTCTGATTGCCTTCATTGCTCCATTCGTCGCAGATGAAAAGAAACTATACATCAATCGTCCACAAAGAATATACACTGGGAAGTGTGGATCTTTGTTGCCAAACAATGTACCGAATACTACACTTAATACGATCATTGTCATTAATGGTTCCAAAAGTGTCCATAAAATTCCAAGATAAGATCTTCTGTATTTTAACTTGACACCCTTCTTTACTAATTCCCATAAAAGGAATCTGTACTTTTTAAAATTCTCAATATACGCTTTCACTGTACTTCTCCATTTTTGTTATTTGATTTAATCTCTGTGATATTATACTCTTCATCGACAAATTATTCAAATTATTTATTATTATTCACAAATTGTTATCAATTTTCTTGCTTCATCCAGATAAATATCTTCTTCTGGATTATCATAATCATAGATCAAATACTGATCAAATTTTGCCAAATACTGATCATTTAAATCAACTCCACAAACAACATATACATCGTCTCGTAAGTCCATATCATCTAACTGTGCATATACTGCATCTGATACATAGCGAATATTATCCAAAAGATAAAGTTTGGCATGTGCTTTTTCTTCTTTAATCTCCAAAAATCTTGACAATAACTTTTCAAAGTTTTCTTCAGAATAATTGGTAATATTCGTAACACAATTATATTTTGTCTTTTCTGGTTCTTTTACAACAGTTATTGTTAAGTTTCCGCCAGATCCTTGTTGATTTAATACAAAAAACTGATCATTTTGATAATAACAATGATTCACTTTTTGTGTTACAGCAAATTCCTTTGGTATACGATCTTTTAATACTTCAAGCTTTGTATTAATATCAAAATTTTCTCTTACATAATTGCATGCTTCATTTGATATAAGATACATCTTATCATATTGATTGCAATTTTTTATATAGTTATTTACTTTATTGGCATATTCTTCATTGCCCTGCATCATTTTATACTCTGACTCAAAATTTCTATATGCTATCACATATTTCTCTGGAATATCGCTTTGCAAAATCAACATATGCCATAATCCCATCTGTTTCTGAGCCATATTGTCACATACAATCACTTTATCAAAAGAAGCTTCTCCAAAAATTCTGTACCATTCATTTTGAATAGTATCTCTTGAGATTTCCTGTCTTAATTCCTGATAGTTATTTAACTCAAGATATTTTCCTATCATACAATGATATTTGACATACTCTTCTTTTTCTGCATTCATATGGCCTGATCTCATCAAAATTCTGATATTTTTATTTAGCGCTTGTAATACTTTAATTTGTGCAGCATTTCGTACTATCTGACTTACTAGAGTAATATCATATTTCTGATAATCAATGTCATCCAAAATTCTTTTTAACATTGGATGCCACCATTTTGCTCCTCTGTAGTCAGCATAAATCAATATCTTCTTTTTTTCATCTTTGCATGTGACAGTATTTTCTATTTTTTCATTTTTACAAATCTGTTCTAATATCTGGCTGAATTTTTCAGGATCTACTTTATCCATCTCAATAATTTCACCAGAATATATTGATCTTAACTGATAATTTTCTTTCAAATATTCTTCCGTCATCTTGCTATCTCTAGAAAAAATATAACTTGCATTTAATAAATCCCTAGTTACCATTCTCCTCTGATCAATATTCTCTTTTGTAGAATATTCCTGAATATCTTCATAAAAACTATCTTCAAATAATCTAACATAAATCTGTTCTTTTCTTGCCATGAAATAATAAGGCATTCTTTTATTCGAAATAATTATTTTCGAAGTTGCTGCAGCTTCTTTATATCCTAATTCTTTTTGAGAAACAATGTCTACATTACTAAATTTGCCTTTTAAAAACTCTTTTTCTTCTAATGTTTTAACCCCTACAACAAATTTATAATCGGCAAATTCCTGTTTATCACAACATGCTTTTATATAACAATTCATCATTGCATGCTTATTATTCGTAGTTTCAATATTAAATAAAATAATATTTTTAATTGTTTTTTCTAATTCTTCGCCATATTCTAATGCCTTTTTCTGCACATCTGTTGGATCTTGAATATTACTCAAAGCTTTCTGATACGCATCTTGATATTTATCTGTTTGATTTTCAATCATTATAATTTCTCCTATCCTAATCCAGCAATTTTTCAAAGTCACCGTAAGCTTCTTCATTATATCGTTCTGGGCTGAAACTATATGATGGTACATTTCCTAACATAAATTCTTTCATTCCCTGATAAATTGACTCTTCATCTGTATCAATCAGTAACTGTCCATTTTCCATGACACTATCACTTACAGAAGAAAACTTTCCAATAATTAATGGCATCTGTAATGTTCTTGCTTCTAAAAGCACAATCGGCTGACCTTCATGTAATGATGGAAGAATAAAACATTGACATCTCTTCATATAAGCAAATGGATTGCTTATATTTCCTGTAAGAATCACCTTTCCTGTCAGGTTTTGATCAAATATCTCTTTCTCTATTTGCTGTTTTAATGTTCCATCCCCAATGATATGTAATCTTGCCTGTGGATACTCCTTGCTTAATTTTGCAAATGCTTTAATCAATGCTAGATGATTTTTTTCAGTAGACATTCTTCCAATTGTAACAAAATTAATATAATTCTCTCTTGGTGCTTCCATTAATTCTAATTTCTTCGTACTTTCTGATTCATCCTGCTCAGTTTTAACCAGATATACTTTTCCATTCATTTTAAGTTCAATATCTTCTTTTAAGCATGCCTGAATTCGGTCAAAGTTTAATGTATTCGCTGCATAGAAAAATTTATCTTTTGTTTTTGGCGTCTGAAGATTCTTTTTATTAACCTCCATAACTGTTTTGCTGCATGAAACAATTTTATCAAAATATGGATATAATGAGAAAACAGTTCTCAATTTGATAATATGTGGCTGTTTACCATTGACGACCTTTTCTCTATCTGCTTTCAGATCATTATGCTGCCAAATAAGTTTTTTAGCACCTTCCGCATGCAGTAAAAGCATGCTAAAAAACGGAGAGTAACCTGAAAAATCAATTACATAATCAAAATGTGTCTGTCCAAAACATCTTCTAAACTCTCTGTCAAACATATCATGCGGAAATTGTTTCATAAAGAAATCATTTTTTATTCCCGTTTCAAAGAATACTTCTTTCATAAAGTCTTCTTTAAAATCAGCATTCCATGTTCCTACTCTTTTTAATGTACGAACATTTTTGTTTAATTCAAGAACTCTGTTTTTTGCAGCTGTGTCATTTGCACCTGCACTTACATACGCAGTTACATCATATTTATCATAGTCAAAGTTATTTAATAAACTCATAAATGAATGTGTAATTCCATTTTCTGACATCGTACCACGGAATAATAAAACTCTTTTCTTTTTCTTAGTATCTGCTTTTCTTAAATTGTATCCTTCTTTTCCATCAAGAATAATTTCCCATACTTTTTTTGATACATTTCCATCATCTCTTGGACATGCCCATTCAACATTTTTATTATAAATTTCTTGATATTCCTTCTGTACATCTCCAATGTTATTAATCCAACCTACAACATCATCTAATTCTTTTGTTGTTGGACCTGGTAATTCCTCTAATGGGAAGTACACACCTCTATATCCTTTATACATTTCCAAATCCGGAATATAGAATAATATCGGACGACCTGTATCTAAAAAGTCAAAATAAATACTTGAATAATCTGATACAAGAATATCAACAATTGATAAAAGTGAATTAGTATCAATTGTCGCAGGTATAAAATCACCACTTAAACTTGGATCATCCTTAATAAATCGATACACCTGTTGATGCGGTTTCACAAAAACCTGATATTTCTCTGTATCAATACGACTTTTAACTTTGTCAAGAAACTCAAAATATGCATTTAAACCTAACTCAGGTTTCCCAAAATCGCTTCCTTTCCATGTTGGAGCATACATGATAATCTTCTTATTTGGATCAATTGTAACCCCCTCATGTTTCAACTGATCTATCACTTCATCACGATCCGCATGATAAATCATATCACTTCTTGGCTGTCCCTCTTCGATAATAGTACCTTCGTATAATCCATCTAATTTGTATGCCTTTAAGTAGATATCTGAATGGAATTTATTTGGTGAAATAAGATAATCTGCTGATAGAAAATTCCTCATTGTATTAGCTACTGCTATATTAGCATCTGGGAGATCGTATCCCAATGTTTTAAGTGGTATTCCATGCCATGTATTAATATAAATTTGCTCATCTTTTTTTGTCACAAAACCAGGGAATGTACTATTATTAATAATATATTTTGCTTCTGCTAATGCTTTTAAATACTCATTTGAATTAAATTCTACAAAACGAACATTGGAAACATTCTTATATTTATTAATAATATATTCATTATCTTCCATATCGTAAATTGCCCATACATGCTCATATTTATCAAAATCACTTCTGTTCATAAATTCTTTAAATAACGCATATGGACTACAAAGCATTCCTCTTGCTGCAAATGCTTCATATAAAACAATATTCTTTACTTTACATTTTTTATAATACTCTGCATAATCACATCTTCTTTTTGAATATTCGCTTTTATTTCTATTTGATTTTACATGATTATATACTTTTTTTACATGTTCTAATTTCGTTTGTATCATCCAAATAACTCCTCTTATATATATAACTTCTTTTTATTTTAACACATTTGTTAATGATTTAAAACCACCTAAAAAGGGACATTTCGAAAAATGTCCCTTCCAAACTTACAATATAATATATTATTTTTCAGTGCGATATCCATCTGGATTCATAGACTGCCATTTCCAAGAATCAGCACACATTTCTTTGATTCCTTTTTCAGCTACCCATCCAAGTTCTTCTTTGGCTTTTGTTGCATCACAGTAACATGTTGCGATGTCTCCAGCTCTTCTTGGTTTGATCTCATATGGAAGTTTCTTTCCACATGCTTCTTCATATGCATGTAATACATCTAATACACTGTATCCGATTCCTGTTCCAAGATTGTAGATACTTACCTGTGGTTCCTGCTCAAATTTCTTTAATGCTTTAACATGTCCTTTTGCAAGATCCACTACATGAATATAGTCACGAACTCCTGTTCCATCTGGTGTATCGTAATCGTCACCGAATACTCCTAATTTCTCAAGTTTTCCAACTGCTACCTGTGCGATATATGGTACAAGGTTGTTTGGAATTCCTTTTGGATCTTCTCCGATCAGTCCACTTTCATGTGCTCCGATTGGATTAAAGTAACGAAGTAATACAACATTCCATTCTGGGTCTGCTACATGGAAATCTGTTAAGATCTGCTCTAACATTCCTTTTGTCTGTCCATAAGGGTTTGTGATCTGTCCTTTTGGGCATTCCTCTGTAATTGGAATAAATGCTGGATCTCCATAGACTGTTGCAGATGAACTAAAGATAATATTCTTTACTCCATGATTTCTCATGACATCACATAAGATTAATGTTCCTGTGATATTGTTATGATAATATTCTAATGGTTTCTGTACTGATTCACCAACAGCTTTTAAACCTGCGAAGTTGATAACTGAATCAATATCCTCTGCATCAAAGATCTTATTTAAAGCTTCTCTGTCAAGAATATCAGCTTCATAGAATTTCACAGTCTTTCCTGTAATCTGTTCTACTCTCTTTAATGCTTCTTCACTTGAGTTATATAAATTATCTACTACTACAACTTCATATCCTTCTTTTAACAGTTCTACACATGTATGGCTGCCGATATATCCAGCACCACCTGCTACTAAAATAGCCATGTTCGTTCCTCCATTTTTCTCTGTTTGGTTTATTTACTCTATCTTTTATCATATCACAGTTTTTAGTGATACAAAAGCTTTTATTACTGTGCACTCTTCCTATTTAATTGCTCTTCCTTCTATGTAATATCTTTTCTCACTTGCATGTCCCATGGAAAATGTTTTTCTTGGCAGCGTTCCATCTGTCATTACGCTTGGGAATAACTGATCTTTCTCCATTGCTGGTAATTCAATTCCTACCGCATTTTCCTGACTTGCAAGTTTCCTTAATACGTCTTCTCCGTGAATATAATCAATAACTCCTGAATTTTCTTTTAAGTATTCATCAAGAAATGTCTGAACTTTATCCACTGCTAATTGATGTTCATGGAGATTCAAATGTAATACTTCTTCTTTATTTCCATAATAACATCTGATTTCCTGTCCATTTTCACCGCAACACTGTTCTTTCATTGCTTCTATTAATTCTTGTACATCCGTTCCTGTGATAACCCTGTGAATTGGTTCAAACTGCTGTGAATCATCGTGAAGATTTTCAAGTTCTACGAGTGCATATCTAGCCAGATGATTCTCTACATGTTTCCATTGATGATTTTTCTTTAATTTCTCATAACATGCTTTCGCTGTTGCCAGAGAGTGATTCCCATCTCCTACTGCATAATACATTGGATGTTCACTTAAATCCTTGTATTTATCAGCCATCATCTGTTCATATTGCTGTAGCTTCTCTATGAATTGTTCTTTTATCTCTCCATCTACCAGCCATCCTGCAATATGTCCACCTTTCTGCATCAGATCAAATTCATATAGCTTTGACAGGTTGCCTTTATTCTGTGTAATATACTCTAATAATTCATTCTTCCAGTCATCACAAAGTAAGATCACATGTGGCAGTTCAATCGGTGCCTGATATCTGATCTTCATTCTTGGCGGAATTCTCTCCATAACTGTTTTCTCTGTAGAACGGATCTTTGCTTCATCTTCTGGTGTGTAGCTGTATTCTTCCAGGTCGATCGCACCTACGATTCCTCTTCGTATCTTGCCATTCTGTAATGTTCTTTCCACATATATGAAGGATTGTTCGTAGGTTTTCAACAAATGATTGTCTACATAGTTCTTCATTGTGGATTGAATCTTACGAATTTTCTCATCTTCATCTTTACTGCCAAGTTTTGCTTCTGGAAGCATCAGATGTAATGTGGATGGTGCTTCTTTTACATAGTCTTCCACTTCTTTCCAGTATTCTGGCTGTGATGAAAACTGGTCGCAGGCGATGACTGCCCATTTCTTCATAGAATCTACTTGTGGCATTAGTATGTCTGCTGGTATAAATGTACTCAATTTATGATTCCTCTTTTCTTAATTTTATAATTCCTTCTCACACATCTCAAGTGCCGCAGCAATTACTGCATCCATATCATAATATTTATATTCACCTAATCTTCCACCAAAGATTACATTCTCTTCCTGCTCTGCAAGCTTCTTGTACTCTTCATACAGCTTTCCATTCTTCTCATCGTTTACTGGATAATATGGTTCATCTCCTGGTTTCCATTCTGAGCTGTATTCACGACTGATAACTGTCTTAGGAATATCATTTCCTTCATCATCTTTTCCAAACTCAAACCATTTATGTTCAATAATTCTTGTCCATGGAGTTTCGGCATCCGTGTAGTTCACTGCTGCATTTCCCTGAAAGTTTGGTTTATCTAAGACTTCTGTCTCAAATCTTACAGATCTGTATTCTAACTCTCCTAGTTTGTAATCAAAGTATGCATCCACTGCTCCTGTGTATACAACTTTATCTGCCAGTGCATCCAATTCTTCTTTATGTTCGAAATAATCTGTATCCAGTCGTACTTCCACATCCCCAAGCATATTAGCTACCATCTTTGTATATCCTCCAACTGGGATTCCCTGATATAATGCATTAAAATAGTTATTGTCAAATGTCAGTCTGACTGGAAGTCTCTTAATGATAAAGGATGGAAGTTCACTACATGGTCTTCCCCATTGTTTCTGTGTGTATCCTTTGATCAGCTTCTCATAGATATCTGTTCCAACGAGACTGATCGCCTGTTCTTCTAAGTTCTTTGGTTCTATGATCCCTGCTTCTTTTTTCTGTTCTTCAATCTTTGCCTGTGCTTCTTCTGGTGTTATAACGCCCCACATCTTATTGAATGTGTACATATTAAATGGAAGAGAATATAATTCTCCTTTGTAATTAGCTACTGGTGAGTTTGTGAATCGGTTGAACTCTGCAAACTGTGTGATGTAGTTCCATACTTTCTTATTGTTTGTGTGGAAGATATGGGCTCCATATTTGTGTACATGAATCTTCTCTATATCTTCTGTGTATACATTTCCTGCAATGTTTGGACGTTTATCGATCACTAAAACTTTCTTGCCGTTTTTTACTGCCTGCTGTGCAAATACGGCTCCGTATAATCCAGCTCCTACGATCAGATAATCATATTGTTTCATTTGTTTCTGTTCCCTTTCTGTTTTACTATGATATTTTCTCTTTTACTATGATAACTGCTTCTTATTTTATTATATATTTCTTGCGCAGTAAAGCGAGGATTGCCAGTGCTATCCAACCTGCAAGGCTTAAGACGACTCCCATTTTTAATCCCGGTGTCATATAATTCAACTCTATTTTATGTTCTCCTGGTGTCATTAAAATCCCCATAAACATCCCATTTGCTTTGTAGATTTTGACATTCTGTCCATCAACCTTTGCGCTCCATCCGTCAGAATATGGTATTGTAATGCAAAGCATTCTTTCTTTATCTGTCTTGAAGTTTCCTTTAAAAGCATTCTCTTTATATTCAATATTTTTAAGTGGATATTTCTTTAAGTTCTCCAGTTTATGAAAAGTATTCTGCTTCTTAACTGTGATCAATGTAATATCATCATACTCATAATTACCCGGCACTTGAAAATCTAACCTTACAGTTTCTTTGGATTTACTTGTATGATGATTTAATTTTACCATATAGTCTTTTCTTCCAAAGTAATATGGATTTGTCGGATTCTGAATGTGAATCTTTTGCTGCACATCATTGTCACTGACAAGAATACTGCTTGTTCCTTTCTTCCCTTCCAACAAGAACTTATTATTAACTTTAATCTTTCCTTTATATTCAAGATTCTTAAAATATAAGTATGTTTCCTTATCTTTCTCCACTGGTACCGTAATCTTACAATATTTTTTCCCTTTTGAAGATGAGATGTCATTATCTGAAATCGTTGTCACAGAGATATTTTTATCTTTTGCATTCTTTATATGATTTAATGTATTCTTCTGCGTTTTTTCATTCAGTACAACCCCATTTAACATTGCCTGTTCTCTTTCAACACCATTGAGCTTTTCGTATTGTTCTTGTGTGATGTATGAATCGTAGCCATATCCAAATGGCAATGCATAAGGATTCTTATATAATGTAATATCACCATTTTGCTTTACTTTTTTCATTCCATATGGGACATCAGCTGCGGTAATCTGATCTTTTCCTATCTTCTTTTCTTTTGGTATTGTCATATATTTTACACCTGATAGTGACAATAACCCAATTCTCTGATCTAACCCCTTATATTTATCTGCATACTGCATTCCAAGTGTCTCATAACTATTCACCGTATCTGTTACACATTTCGGTGTGATGCTATAATAACCACTGATCGTATTAAGATCATTGATCAATCCGTAGTTCTTATAGCGGTATCCCTCTGCATGAACCCTGTACAAAGATGAATCTTTGACATTTTTAAGCATCGTAATATTCTCTGTTCTTAATTCCTTCAATGCTGTTCCCTGATTTAGAAATTCATTTGCATACGCATACTGGTCTGTATTAAAACGGTAATAGCCATGAATTCCTACTGAGATCAGAAGCAAAACAACTGTCACGATCCTTGCACTTCTTGTCCTGCTGTCGTATTCCATCTTCTGAAAGATGAGAAATGCTGCGTAAAATACAACCATCATAATGCATGCTGCCATAATTCCTGGATTCTTAAGCATTTTTCCACCTGATACACTGATCACCATACATAAGATGATATACAAACCAATGCCTGCTCCAATCCCGATCTTCTGTCTCTTTGTCATGATAAAAAGTCGTGGATACATCTCTGCTGTCAAAAGTGCCACGATAAAACTTAAGACAAATGCCCATCGGTTATTTGCATAAGACAAACCATTAAATACATATCCAAAGATTGGGAAGATCAATGCAACCACACTTCCAAGAAATGCAAGACAGTATTTCTTATGTTTCATTCTTTTTGAAAATAAAGTAAACAACACTACGATTCCTACAATCGGAAGGTATCCTGTATTAGTATTGCTTCCAACATTTCCATAACCAACAAAGTTTTCAAGAAACATCAGGTAATATTTTCCTGGATAAATTAATAGTGTTCTCCAGTCTGTACCGCTTCCATATCTTCCATTGCCAAGGAATCCAATCACTGACGGAATCAATATCACTGTCGCCATACAGATCCCAAGAACGTAATACCCGCCAAATTTAAGAATCGTTAAGAAAAAGTTCTTAATTCTGTCCTTCTCTGTATATTTGTAAAATCTGATCCATGCATAGATCACTGAAAAGATCGTAAGCATATAAAAGAAGTAATAATTACTGATCGCTGACACACAGATCATGACGATAAATAAATATGGTTTCTGCTTCTGGTAGATCTTCTCAATTCCAAGACAAAGCAATGGAAAATAGATCATTGGATTTAAGAAAAACGGATGTCTAAGTCCCAGACGAAAACAAAATCCGCAAAAGACGTACACTAATGCCCCGATCACTGTTCCATACGTTCTCTTCCTCATCTTTCTTGCATACAAAATAAATGCGATTCCTGCCAGATACATTCGAAACAGTATCATAAAGTTGTACATGATCTCTGTGTATTTTACTGGTATAAATCCATATAGAAGATTTAATGGATCTCCGATCGCATAATAATTCAGTGTTGCAATGACATCTGCACCATAACCAAGACTCATATTCCACATCGTAAGTTTTGGATGTCCTACGATCAGATTCTTAACGAATTCACGGAGTAATTCTCCATAATACGCCAATGCTGAAAAATGCTGGCTCAATCCATCTTCTACTCCTGCACCCCACACAAAGCTCTTTCCTTGCATAAAAAAAGGAAGGAATGCTGCCATACTCATCATTAAAAACAGCAGTGTATACATTCCATAACAATATTTTCTTTCTTTTTCTCTCATTTTCTGTTCCCTCTACCCTTTATCTTATTGCTTTATAGTCAGTTTTAGTATATCATATTTTAGTTGAAAATTAATGAAAAATATCTTAAGATGTAAGACATGTATAACTTTTATAAGGAGGAGTATCTGTTGTTAAATTTAATCAAAAAATTATATTATGATTCAAGAATACGTTATTTATTTTTCGGTGGACTGACAACACTTGTTAACATTGTTGTTTTTGGAATTCTCGAAGGTCCACTGGGAATTGATTATAAGATTAGTAATTTCTTTTCTGTTGCGATCGCAATCTGTTTTGCATTTGTGGTAAATAAACTTTATGTTTTTCAATCAAAGTCTAAAACTTTCAGCGATACTGTACAGGAATTTATCAAATTTGTTCTTGGACGTCTTGTGACAATGGTCGTTGAAGTTGGCGGTGTACCATTTTGCGTAGAACTGCTTGGGCAGCCAAAGATGGTCGCAAAAATTGAAACACAGGTCATTGTTGTGATCGTCAATTATTTTATCAGCAAATTATTTGTATTTAAATCCGGATCTGAGCAAGGCAAGTAAATGATGCTTATTCAGATTCTTTAGAAGAGGAGTAATTTATGAAAGTAACTACAAAAAAATATATATTTATTACATATACAATTTTGTTTACAATTTTATGTATAGTTGTTTTTTATCCATTTTATGTTAATCACCTTTCACTTATTTGGGGACTTTCTGGTCAAGATGGTATTTCTCAACATTATGCAGCATTAACATATTATGGTGAATATATCAGGAATTTCTTTTCAAATCTGATTCATGGAAATTTTAGTCTGCCTATGTGGGATACAAGCATTGGATATGGTTCCGACATTATTTCATCCTTAAACTATTATGCGATCGGAGACCCATTAAATCTTGTTTATGCATTTGCAAACAAATCTAATGCTGAATATTTATATAATTTTATGATTATCTTCCGTGCTTATCTTGCTGGAATATCTTTTATCATCTTTGGATGTTATCTAAAGAAAAATTCCCATGGTATCATCATTGGAAGTCTGATTTATGTATTTTCTGGATTTTTTCTTATTTATGGAATCCGCCATCCTTTCTTCTTAAACCCAATGATCTATCTTCCACTACTGATCATGGCAGTCGAGAAGATTTATCGAAAGGAAAAACCATATTTATTTACTATTATGATAGCTGTTTCTGCTATGAGTAATTTCTATTTCTTTTATATGCTCACCATAGCAGCTGTTATTTATGCACTAATTCGCTTCCCTGTATATAAAGAATCTGGTTTTTTTAAAACCATTGGACGTTTTGCAGGATGGTATATTCTTGGTCTTGGTATTTCAATGATTATTCTTTTACCTGTATTAATAGGATTTTCTAACAACGCCAGAAGTGCATCCACTGTTAACTATTTTAATATCTTTTTATACCAAAAAGCTTATTACATAGGCGTTATACAGCAATCTATTGGCTATCACCCTCTTACACGTGCTACCTCATTAAACTATGTTGCATTAGCTTACCTCGCTATTATTGCATTATTTTTAAAAAAATCCAAAGAACGCTTTGCATATAAAGCTTCTATTATTGTTTCTATAATTATTATTTTATTTCCAATCTTTGGTTATGTAATGCATGCATTTACTTATCCTACGAATCGTTGGAATTTCGTACTGGCACTTGTAGTAGCATGTACTGTAACAGAGGTATATGAAGATCTTCTTAATCTAACATTACTCCAAAAATTAGGAATTGCTGTTGGTATTATCTTCTACTGTCTGCTCTATAAACTAATGTCTGATGGTATGCTCGATATTAAGCTAGCGATTATTGTATTGATTTTAACAGCTTTAGTGTTACTTTTAATTAATATTTTTCCATTTTTATCAAAATTCAATCTAAAACATTTTCTTATGTATGGTGTAGTATGTTTTTCTATCTGTGTCTCAGCTTTTGCGCATTATTCTTTAAAATTAAGTCAAGTCACAGTAAAATACGTTACAAATGGAAAAGCTTACAAAACATTATGTGAAAAGGAAACGAATATTTTAAAAGAATCGGATATCAAAAACAATAAACTAGATCGTATAGAATCAATCAATTCCAATATTCCAAACTGGGGATTAGTTGATCATATACCAAACACAACAAATTATTTAAGTGTAACCGATAAAAATGTTTCTAATACTTTGATGGATCTTGGATTGACTCAATATCAATATAAATTTAAATTTAAAAAGCTTGACCTTCGTGAAAATCTTATGAATCTGTATGGGGTAAAATACATTATTACCAATAAACAAAGTCATAAAAAAATACCAAGTGGATATCAACTTATTAATGAAAACGATCGAAGTAAACTTTATGAAAATAAGAACATACTTCCTTTTGGCTATAGTTATAACTCCTATATCACAGAAAGTGAATACCAAAAATTAAATGCTGGACAAAAAGAACAGGCAATGCTTCAAAGTGCTGTTATTGATGACAATGTATCTGTTTCTGCAAAAAAAACTGTTTACTCTGACAATACGATAACCAAAGATGTTGGTACAAATTATGTTTTCCATAAGAAAAAACAGAAACAGAAAAATGTCACAATTAAGATTCCTAAAAATTATATCAGTGCTCATTGTTATCTTTATCTTCAAGATGTCCGCCTAACACCATATAATACTGGACGCAATCACATTTTATATGATGGAAAAAATAATTCGAGATTCTCTGTCAACATTGCAGGGCATAAATTAACTCTATATAATCCTGAAGCTGGATCTATTTATGACACTGGTAAAAGAAGTTATCTTATTGATATCGATACTTCCAATATTGATAGATCAAAAGATGCAACTGTAACATTCACTTTAAAAAGGCCTAATGAATACACTATTGGTAAAATTTCTGTTGTAAATATTAACGATAAACAACAAAATGCGAACTTAAATGCTCTGAAGAATGCACCTCATTTAACCAATATTTCTTACGATGGTGCAAATCATTTTTCGGGAGATATCACTACAAAAGATAACCGTATTCTTTGTATTCCTATTTCTTATAACAAAGGATGGAAGGCAACTGATAATGGAAAACCAGTAAAACTCTTAAAAGTTAATGGTATGTTATGTGGAATTTCTTTAAACGCTGGAAAACATCATATTAAACTCGATTATACGACCCCTGGTCTCAAGGCAGGTGCTTGTACCTCTTTAATCAGTTTGATTATTTTAATTGGCTTTATTTTAAGAAACAGAAAATCGCACATTTATAAAAAAAGTAATATCCAATAAACTACTAGGTTACAACAAGTTATTTATATTTCAATCAATATCTGAGCAAAAGCATTCAATAGTTTTTGTTCAGATATTTTGAATACAAGGAGTAATTATTTATGCAAACAATAAAGAAAAAATATCTATTTCTTATATACACTATTTTATTTACAATCTTATGCACGATTGTTCTTCACCCATCTTTTGCAAATCATTTATCTCTCATCTGGGGACGTTCTGGGCAAGACGGATCATCTCAGCATTTTACCTCTCTCCTGTATTACGGAGAATATCTCCGTACTTTCTTTCGTAACTTAATTCATGGCAATTTCAAACTATAATGG
The DNA here is from genome assembly GCF_018223505.1 of Anaerostipes sp. Marseille-Q3525. Classification (NCBI taxonomy): domain Bacteria; kingdom Bacillati; phylum Bacillota; class Clostridia; order Lachnospirales; family Lachnospiraceae; genus Anaerostipes; species Anaerostipes sp. Marseille-Q3525. Next base: position 127,224 of record NZ_JAGTTT010000002.1, on the reverse strand, counting down.
TCTCATAAATTAAGACACTTTTTCGGACAGATCTTAATGAATCTGATATACTTAAATCAATACATAAGAAAGGATTCAGTGTCATGTCCAGAAAAAGAAGAAATTTGCGGACCTGACTACGAGAGTAAATTTAGTCCGAAACCTTTTGACGACTAAAAAAACTTCCTGCTTCTGTTGGTGCCAGCTTACTTGATATCAACCGTACAAGTATTTATTACAAAGGATCTCCAGTATCTGATGATGAACTGGCATGTAAAGAGATCATTGATCATCTCCATACGGATAATCCAACCTGGGGTGCAAGACAGATGTCTGCACAATTAAAAGCCAGAGGATATAGAGTCGGTCGTCGGAAAGCCAGGCGATATATGAATGAAATGGACATTCATCCAATCTATCCTAAGATGAATCTGTCTAAGCGTATGCAACAGGCAAAAGTCTGTCCTTATCTACTCCGCAACGCTGTCATCGATAAGCCAAATCAGGCATGATCCATTGACATTACATATATCCCGATCAAACACGGATTTCTGTATCTGTCTGCAGTGATCGACTGGTACAGCCGCTGTATCGTCGGATGGGAAGTAGATGATACTCTTAAGTGTTTCAAGTTTTGTAGGGTATTTGAAAGGGAAAAGTACACTTATGATCTTCGAACGTCATGCAAATTTAAAATACAAATATGAAAATCGCCATTTCTGGTGTAGAGGATATTACGTAGATACTGTAGGGAAAAATGCAAAGAAGATACAAGAATATATTCAAAATCAGTTACAAAATGATTTAGAGTATGATCAGATGACACTAAAAGAATATATTGACCCGTTTACGGGTGAGCCAGTAAACCAAAATAAATAAAATAAGCCCCATAGGGCTTAATAAGTAAATGACGGTACAGTTGGCGAACCAAATTCGATGGGTCTTTAGACCTAGCGTCGGTAATAAGCCCTTATAGGGCTAGTACAAACCACCGGCTAAGCCGGTGGTTTTGATTTATCTTTTGATTTCACAACTTCTGATATAATATATCTCGGTCTCATCTTCACTTCATCATAAATCTTTGCAATATAATATCCAATCACTCCAAGACTAAACATCAAAATACTTCCAACCAGCAATAGCAATAAGATCACTGTTGTAAATCCTGCAACTGCATGTCCTGCAAAATACATATAAAGTGACTGTATCCCTAGTATCACTGCAAATACAAAGAACACAATCCCACAAAACGTCACTATCTGCATCGGTGCTGCACTAAACGATGTAATGTTATTGACCGCGTATTTTACCAATGATTTAAACGACCATTTGGAAGCTCCTGCTTCTCTCTCCCGTACGTCAAATTCTACATAGGCTGTCTTGAATCCAACCCAGGAAGACAATGCTCTAAAGAATACATTACGCTCTGGCAGCTTTAGAAATTCATCTGCTGCCTGACGGTCTAATAATTTAAAATCAGATGCCCGAGACATATCAATTCCTGTTGCATCACTGATAATCTTATAAAACGTCTTGGCAAACATCTTATGAATAAAACTTTCTTTTCCTCTGGATGCCTTCACACCCTCGATCACTTGAAAGCCATCTTCCCATAATCTGTACATCTTAACCAATACTTCTGGCGGATGCTGGAGATCGCAGTCCATAACTGCGATACAATCTCCATCTGCCTGCTCAATCCCAGCAAATACTGCGGATTCTTTTCCAAAATTCCTTGAAAAACATATTCCTTTGATACAGGAATCTTCTTCCTTAATCTTTAGTATTTTGTCCCATGTATGGTCTTTCGACCCATCGTTTACAAATACCAGCTCATAGGGTATCTGCTCCCTGCTCAAAATATCTCCTACCACCTTGGCAGTTTTCTCAATCATCTGTTCTTCGTTATACGATGGAAGAACAACTGACAATTTCTTACCCATTCTACCTCTAACTCCTTAATTTTCTATTCGACAGTGATTTTCGCACTTACATTATCTTCGATCGTCATGTTCTTAATCTTTGTTAATTGAATCTGTACGGTATGTGTTCCCTGTTCATATAATCTCATATCCAGTTTTGGATTCAGATCTTTGACAACAACCTTATCGATAACTGAACGTAAACCACTGATCTTCACTTTAATATCCTGATCGTCAAATGTCACAGCATAATTCTTTGTATTATTGATCAGTGCAATCTGACTTGTCGGTATCGTAAGTGTACGACTCTTTTTCTTTTCTATGTTCGCACGTATTACCACATTCTTAATCTTATCTACGGATTTCACAAATGAAATTCCATCTGGAAGCTTGATATCTGATGCTTTGATCGTCTTTTCAATGCTCTTTGTACTGTCACTGATATCCAGCTTCACCAGTTTGATACTGTCAACCTTGTCCAGGTCTTCTTTCGATCCTGTGATCTCGATATGTTTTGGCTGATAATCAATACTTCCAAGAACATACCCTTTTCCCGGACTTCCTTTGGTATCCACCTTAAATGGAACAACCTTAGTTCTTGACAGACCAATCTTGACCTTGATCTTGTTCGTATCCAGTTTAATTCTTTCCTGACTTACCTCGTCTCCGTCTTCATCATAGCATTTTACACTCTGTGTCATTGTGACATCTTTTTTGACACCAGAAACGTTGACAACTGCAACAATCTGTTTAATTCTGCTCACAACGCTCTTTGGCCCGGATATGGAGATAAGATTTGGAGTTGCTGTCTGTGTACTGACAGTATACCCGCTTGCAGGCTTTCCTTTTACTTCCATAACAACTGGAATCTGATCACTCTTCACATCCTCAAGCACAACCTTAACCGTTGCATTTCCTGTATCTACATCTAACTGACTCTTATACCTTAATGCCTCAACCTTAATCGGAATCGCATGAACATCGGACATAGACGATACATCCGCAGTCGCACGGAAATCTGACTTCGTCAAACGGTCTACAATATCTTTCTTTCCTTTAACAGTAAAACTCACTGTATCTCCAGATTCAATCTTATATGTCTGATTCAGTTCATCTAATACCTGTTCATTCAGCATATCTACAGGAACATCACTAAATGTCTTCTTAATCACCGGATTATCCGTATTAATTACAAACATCCAGAGCAGAAATGCAAAAACAACAGAAAGTATTTTCAATAAAAGATCACTTTCAATTCTTTTTCTCATTACGATTCCGTCCCTTCCATAATTTAAACTTCTTATTCTGTCCTTTTTCTTCTCTCAATACAGAAAGTTCATCTCTAAGCCCCTGCGGATCTAAATGTCTGATGATCTTTCCATCTCTTGCAATCGAAATTCCTCCTGTTTCCTCTGAGACGATGACTGTAAGACTGTCTGACACTTCACTGATACCTACTGCAGCTCTATGTCTGGTTCCCATCTCTTTGTCTATCTCCACACTATCACTTAATGGAAGGTAGCATGTTGCAGATACAACTCTGTTGTTCCTGATGATCACTGCTCCATCATGAAGTGGTGTGTTATGTTCAAATATATTGATCAGCAGCTGGCTGCTGACTTTAGCATCGATTGGAATTCCTGTTCGCTCATATTCTCCAAGTGCAACCGTTCTCTCCAACACGATCAATGCTCCTGTCTTTACTTTACCCATCTCAATTGCTGCCCTTGAAATCTCCTGCAATGTTCTTGCAGTATATTCCTGTTCTTCCTGTCTGTTCTCCGTAGAGAAGATATCTGTTACCCAGTTCTTCCTTCCAAGCTGTTCCAGTGCATTACGAAGTTCTGGCTGGAATACGATCAGAATTGCTGTAATTCCAACGCTCATCGTATTAGACAGAATCCATGATACTGTGTGGAGCTGCAGAATATATGCTGCAAATGCGATACAAAGAAGGATAATAATTCCTTTTAATAATACCCATGCCCTTGTTGTCTTGATCCACTTAACGATCAGATAGATCATAACACTAACGATCAAAATATCTACAATATCATTGATCCCCATCTTTGGTATTGATGTCCAATATATATACTTTTCAAGTCCATTGAAAAATTTGCTCAAATCTATTCTCCCTTTTTATGCTCTTTGTCTTGTTCTTTATGTTCTTTTCTTCTTAAACTGAATCTATGTGCCGGTGCTGTGATCTGCGTCACATTAAATTCTTCTTCTTCCACAGATACCTTTGGCACTGCTCTTACATAATAATAATATTCTTCATCTTCAAATTCAAATGTCTCTTCTCTCGTGTAGTCTATTACATTATATAAAAACTGGATGATGATCGCGATCACGATACTTACTACGACCATCCCGATCTGTGCCAAAATAGAAACTTCACTGTTTGCAAAATATCCACCTGCAAACAATAAGATTACATACGCTGCTCCTCCTACCAGAATTGATACTTCCCAGCTGCGTGCCGCACCTTTTCTTCTGATCGCAGTTATCAGTACCACGATCAAACAGAATATTCCAAAATACAGCAATAATTCCTTATTATCTATTGCTCTTGCTGCGACCAGGCTGTATATCTTTCCATGTGCTGCTCCTGTCTGAAGCTGTGTCACCGCCTGTGAGACCATCGTTGCAAGATAATAAATAAATGTTCCCATTAAGATAGCAGGAATTCCTGCAATTCCTGCAAACATTCCTGCAAAGATTGGAATGCATGCTGGCAATTGAAAGTAAAAGAATACCGGTACCATCATCAAATAAATTCGTGTCTCCGGAAATACTCTTTGGTACACTAAAAAATATAACAAAACAGCAAGTAAAAAAAACAATGCAACTTCCAGAGAAACATGTGCCAACTGTAAAAATATGACTACATAGAAAATCAATGAAAGGGCTGATGTTGGAATAAATACATTAATAATTCCCATCATAACAAGGAAAAATGGTGATGCAAAAAAATCTGTATAACCAAATAATCTTCCCATTGCATAAAACAGGATAAATCCGCTTAGAAATCTGATTCCTGATTGAATATATCTTCCTCTTGCTGCTATAAATTTTAAAAGCCGTTCTCTATATATCAATAATTTTTCCATCTTCGTCTTCCTCCGGTGCGATCGTTGGACTTACATCCTCATTCTCTTCCACTTTATAAAGCATCTCGAGTTCCTCCAGATGTTTGTCATAGATCAGAACTCTTGCCCTTACTTCATCATAATGTCTGGCTGCACGTTTTTTTATGAAATGACTATAAATAAGATACACTGCTATATAAATGATCAAAACAACTGCTGCTAATATAATGATTTTCCCATCTCTCAGGTTCATGATCACTGTATCCATCTTCACAACACACAGCAATCCTGTCAAAATAAGATATGCGATCAACAGACAGATACTTGTCTTGATCTGTTCTAATCTGATATAGTCTTTCTTCTCATATTTATAAACACGGAAATCATCTTTCCCGTGATTCTTCTCATATCTGGCCATCTCTGCCATAATCTTTACTTTCTCTTCTGAAATCATATGCTTTCACCTGCTTTTTCAGTCTTATTTTTTATTATAGCATGGAATATAGCAAAAAAAAAGGAGGTATGAAAACTCATACCTCCTAAAATAATCCTTCTTATCCGAAGTATCTCTTTAATAATCCTTCAAATGCCTTACCATGACGAGCTTCGTCTCTAGCCATTTCATGAACTGTATCATGGATTGCATCTAAGTTTGCTGCTTTTGCACGTTTTGCAAGGTCGAATTTACCTTCTGTTGCTCCGTGTTCTGCATCTACACGCATCTCTAAGTTCTTCTTTGTGCTGTCTGTTACAACTTCACCTAATAATTCAGCGAATTTAGCTGCATGTTCTGCTTCTTCGTATGCTGCTTTCTCCCAGTATAATCCGATTTCTGGATATCCTTCTCTATGAGCAACTCTTGCCATTGCAAGGTACATTCCTACTTCAGAACATTCTCCTTCGAAGTTTGCTCTTAAATCAGCTAAGATATCTTCACTGACACCTTTGGCAACACCTACTACGTGTTCTGCTGCCCATTCTTTTTCTCCTTCTACCTGCTCTTTGAACTTATCAGCTGGTACTCCACACTGTGGACATTTCTCTGGTGCCTGTTCTCCTTCATATACATATCCGCATACTGTACAAATCCATTTCTTCATAATCTTGTTCTCCTTTATACTTTATATAATCATTTATATTGCTTTGCCTCTCGGCTTAGTGTCTCTGAATTAAAAATAGTAATTGTTACTGTTTTTAACTCGTCTTTATATTACCACCACATTGTATTTTTGTCAATGTTTTTTTAAACAATTTTTACAGATTCCTTTAAAATATACGACGTTTTGTGTGATCTCTCCTGGGAAATTCTCGCTTGCGATCTCATTTAGCTTCTCATCGATCGGTGCCATATCCAGATCAATGACTGATCCGCATTCCTGACATACGAAATGATAGTGTGGATCGGTGCATGCATCGTAATGATCTGCTCCGCCTTCATAAGATAACTTTAGTATCTCCCCGCGCTCGCTTAATAATGCAAGATTTCTATAGACCGTTCCAAGACTAATCTTTGGAAACTCCTCTTTGATGTTCATATATACCATGTCGGCAGTCGGATGGTCTTTGCGAGTCATTAAAAACTTGATGATTGCATCCCTTTGTTTGCTTTTCTTTGTTGCTGGCTGCATAACCTCTTCCTTTCCTTTTACATTCAAATAGTAATTGTTACTATTTTTAGTATATGTTTTTTTGAAATATCTGTCAACCATTTTGCAACAAATTGTATTATTTTATGTACACAAAGCAGACAGGAAGGTCTTTCCTGTCTGCTTTGTGTATTTTTAAACTTAAGAGGGTTTCTATGAATGTATGTTTCCAATCTTCTTTCATTTAACCTTGGAATACTTTATGTGGATTCAGGATATTCTTTGGATCAAATGCTTTCTTGATTCCGCTCATCAATTCAATGGTTTCAGGATCAAGAGATTCTCTTAAATATGGTTTCTTTGCAAATCCGATTCCATGTTCTCCAGATACTTTTCCGCCTAACTGTGCAGCCTTTTCGTAGATTTTTTCCATTGCTGCTGCCATTCGTTTTTCAAATTCTTCCTGGCTTAGATCATCTTTTAAGATATAAGAATGCAGGTTTCCATCTCCAGCATGTCCGAAGCTCTTGATTCGAATATCTACTTCATTATGTAGATTATGCAGATATTCTACCATTTCGTTAACTTTATTTCTTGGTACAACCATATCTACCTCATCCATATCGGTTGTAGATCCTTTGATTGCTTCAAGGAAGGCTCCTCTGGCTTTCCAGATGGATTCTTCTCTTTCTTCTGTGTCTGAGATCAATACATCGATCGCTCCTGCTTCTAAGCATAATTTTGCAACTTTGTCATAGTCTGCTTCGATCTCTTCTGTTGAATTGCCATCAAACTTGAGCAGAAGATACGCATCGGATTGAGAATCTGGGAATTTTTTACCTAGGTATTCTTCTGCATCAATGATGACCTCCCTCTGCATAAACTCAATAGCGGTCGGGATTGCTTTGGACTTAATAATGAGAGGTACTGTGTCAATTGCTTCTTTTAAGGTTTTAAATGGTATCAGTAAGCTTATTGCCTTTTTAGGCAGAGGGAGTAATTTTAATGTGGCTTTTGTGATAAAGCCTAAGGTTCCTTCGGAACCGATCATCAGGTCTTTTAAGGAATATCCAGAACTGTTTTTTACAACCTTTCCACCAAATTCCACTATTTTTCCATTTGGAAGGACAACTTCAAGACCTCTGACATAATCTCTTGTCACGCCATATTTTACGGCACGCATACCACCGGCATTCGTGCTGATATTTCCACCGATCGTTGCAGATTTCTCTCCTGGATCTGGTGGGTAGAAGAAATCGTGATCTTCAACGTAGGCTGCAAGTTCCATCAATAAAACTCCAGGTTCTACGGTGATCGTTAAGTTTTCTTCGTCAAGTTCTAATATATGATTCATAAGGCTTGAATCGATCATGATCCCGTGTTCAATTGCTACGGATGATCCTACCAGACCGGTTCCAGCTCCTCGTGGTGTGACCGGAATATTATTTTCATATGCATATTTCATGATCTCTGAAATTTCTTCTGCGGATGTCGCTTTTACTACTACATCTGGATAGCTACTTGCTCCACCTAATTCATCATGACTGTATTCTTCATTAATATTTTTCGCATATAAAATTCTTTCTTCATCTTTTACAATATTTTTGATAGCTTCTAAATCTGTTTGATCAAATTTCTTATAACTCATATCTCTTACGCCCCTTTCGCAGCTTTAATCTTCTCGATCAGTTTTGGTACGATATCGTAGACATCTCCTACCAGACAATAGTGTGCTGTCTTAAAGATTGGTGCTTTTTCATCGGTATTAATGGATACGATGCAATCAGAATGATCCATTCCAGCGACAAACTGGATGGCTCCTGATACACCACAGGTAATGATAAGTTTCGGGCGTACGGTTCTTCCACTTAATCCTACCTGACATTTTGCTTCCACCCATCCTGCTTCTGCAAGTGGTCTTGTGCAGGCTACCTGTCCGTCTAATAATTCTGCTAATTCTTTGATCATTGCAAGGTCTTCTTCTTTCTTGATTCCTCTTCCTGCAACGACTAAGACATCGGCAGATTCAATAAATTTCTCTGGTTCTTTCTTAACAATATCTAAAACATCTACGTGTGCTTTGATCTTTTCTTTATCGATCGCACATGGGATAATCTCTCCATGAGTTTCCTCAGTTCTCTCTGGTGCATTCATGACTTTATATCTTACCGTTGCCATCTGTGGACGATTATTTGGTGTTAAGATATGTGCCATAATGTTTCCGCCAAATGCTGGTCGGATCTGGGAAAGGTCTGTGTTCTCATCCATCTCAAGGATCGTACAGTCTGCTGTCAGTCCTGTTTTCATTCTTGCTGCAACTCTTGGTGCTAACTGTCTTCCAACAGTTGTTGCTCCAGTAAGGATTGCGCATGGCTGATGTTTCTTGATGAAATCTTCAAATACGGATGTATAGGATTCAATCTTAAATCTTGCCAATTCTGGAAAATCGTAAACAAATACTTTATCAACTCCGTAATGTAATAATTCTTCTGCTTTGTCTTCGATGTTATTTCCCATAAATAAAGCATATACTGGGTGATTGATCTTACTTGCCAGTTCTCTTGCTTTACCGATCAATTCGTATGTGACTGGATGAATCTCTCCATCAACATGATCGACATAAACAGCAATTCCGTTCCACTGACTCTTATCAATCTCTTCTTTCTTCTCATCTTCTACATATTCTACTGCTCCAGCTGGTCCTTTCTTCACACATAATTTACACATCTTACATGCGGCATTGATAGAAAGTTTTCCGTCTTTTTCTTCCATCGCACCGAATGGACAAATATCAACCAGAACCTGTGGATCTTCTACTTTTTCCTGATGTATTACTAATTTTGGCATTCTCATTTCCCCCTTTTAGATAAATTTCATATCTGTGATCATATGGAATAATTTGTCTGCGACTTCACTTCCGTCTCCGTCCCATACTTCATGATGGTCATTCGCTGTTGGAGGGAAAATTCGTTTTACCTGTGTTGGTGAACCATTTAATCCATAATGTGTTTCGTCTTTGTCTTCCATATCATCTAAGGAATATACTTCAATTTCACGGTCTGCGGTATCCATCTTCTTTACATAGGATGGAAGTCTTGGCTGGAAAATGTCTTTATCTACGGATAACAGACATGGATACTGAACTTTAGCAATCTCCAGTTCTTCCGGCAGATCCATCTCGATCGTGATTGCATCGGATTCTACTTTAGATATCTTCTTTACATTTGATACGCTTGGGATATTTAACCATTCAGATACTTCGGAACCAACCTGTGCTGTGTCACCATCAGTTGTCTGTTTTCCACATAGGATCAGGTCAAAATCTCCCATCTTCTTGATTCCCTGTGCGATCGTATAACTTGTTGCCAGTACATCGGCTCCACCAAATCTTCGGTCTGATAATAATGCTCCACGGTCAACTCCCATGGCAAATGCTTCTCTGATCACTGTCATTGCCTGTGGTGGTCCCATACTGATGACACTGATCGTTCCACCTACTTCTTCTCTGATCTTAAGCGCTGTCTCTAACGCATACAGATCATATGGATTCATCTTTGAATCGGCTCCGTTTCTTAACAGCACACCGGTTACTGGATCAACTTCCACTTTATTAGATGCCGGTACCTGTTTGATACATACTAAAATGTCCATTGCTATTCCTCCTCATTCCTAAGACTTTCTATCCTTTATCTTAAGCTCTTCCGCTCTATATTGGTACTACCAATTTTGTTTGAAAAAAATTTGGATGTTTTCGCATCCATTGTTTTTATCTGTTTTTGTCTTATTGGTACTACCAATTTATGTTTTTATTATATATACATTGTCTACTTTTGTAAAGTACTATTTGATATTTTTCTTTTTTTTGTTAATCTTGCATAAAAAAGAAGAGCCAAAATGGCTCTTTCCTTAAAGTTCTTTGTGAATAATGTTATCGATCATATCAAAATGTTTCATCAATGCTTTCTGTCCATTGACCACATCTCTCTTTAATAAACATTCGACAATCTGCTTATGTGCTTCCTGTAACATTCCTTTTCGCTTCTCAGTTCTTAAGATTTCTCGACGCATTTCAAAAATGAAGATATCCATCACTTCAGATAATGCATCTAAGATATTCACGATCAGAACATTGCCTGATGCTTTCGCGATCGCATAATGGATCTTCTTATCGTACATTGTCTTCTCATCGTTATCTGTACTCTGATCTAATGCATTCACATATTCTTGTAATTCTATGATGTCTTTTGTCTCTGCATTCTTCACTGCAAGTGCATATGCCTGCATCTCCAGTCCGATACGGATCTGGTTGATCTGATCATAATCAAGCTTATCAAGCATAAACATCATAGAAAGGGCATCTACCATATATCCTTTAAAATTTCCTGATATATAATTGCCTGCTCCCTGCCTGCTTGAAACAACTCCCATGACGGTTAAGATCTTTAGTGCTTCACGGACGGAATTTCTGCTGACTCCAAGCTTCTCTGAAATTTCTCTCTCTGGTGGAAGACTTTGTCCAAGGACGAGTTCCTGATCCATGATCTGTTCTTTGATACTGTCTATGACGATCTCATAGGCTTTCTTCGTTTTTTCCATATTTTAAATATCCATTCTGTCTGTTACTTTTCTTTTAAATCCTATAATTGTTAATAGTATAACAGATTCATTTTTTTTTGAAAAGCCCTTGCAATATTATTAAAATAGTAGTAGTATGTAGGAAAGTTAGATGTGGTTTTTAATACTATGTTATAGATTTTATCATACTAGAATGACTGGAGGTTTTACCATGACACATAAATTAAAAGATCCCGGAAGTGCTATTACACATTTGATCGGAATGATCCTTGCAGCGATCGTTTCCATCCCTTTGATCATCAAGAGTTTTTTAAGCGGGGACTATGTACGCATTATTTCTCTGATCATCTTTACTTTAAGCATGGTCGGACTTTATGGAGCGAGTACTGCTTACCACTCTTTTAATATCTCACCTCGGATCAACAAAAAGTTAAAGAAACTCGACCATGCAATGATCTTTGTTCTGATCGCCGGTTCTTATACTCCGATCTGTACGATCGTTCTTGGCGGTAAGATTGGTTATGGATTATTATCTGTCATCTGGGCTATTGCAATCCTTGGTATCGTATTTAAGATGTTCTGGGTTACTTGTCCAAAGTGGGTGTCTTCTGTAATGTATATTGCCATGGGATGGCTTTGTATCGTTGCGATCGCTCCGATCATTCATTCGCTTTCCCACGCATCCTTTGGATGGCTGCTTGCTGGTGGAATCATTTATACTGTTGGCGGTGTAATCTATGCACTTAAGATTCCTTGGTTTGAAAACCATTGGAAGAATTTTGGACTACATGAGATCTTTCATCTGTTCGTGATGGGTGGAAGCTTATGCCATATGATCTTGATGTTTCAGATTTAATTTTTGCTCCTGCTGGTAGGTTTCTATCAACAGGAGCTTTTCTTTTCTCGTAAGACGTTTGATCTTAGCTTCCCTGCTCATAGCCTCTTGCTTTGTTTCGAATTCTTCGAGGTAGACTAATTCTACCGGGCCTCTGCCTCTGGTGTATTTTGCTCCTTTTCCTTCATTGTGCATCTTTAGACGATGTGTGATATCATTTGTCCATCCTGTGTACAAGCTGTTATCGTTACATTTTAATATGTATGTTACATTTTTCATCTGTATCTTCCTCTTTGTTTCTGTCTTTTTCTTTGAAGAAAGGCTGCCAGATCAACTCTGACCGCCTCTCTTCTACATCAGCCAGATATATCTTGGCTGTTATTTTCTTACTATATATTATAGTGTTTTTTTATTTTTGTCACAATTTTATTCCAGATATTTTAAAGGATCTACACTCTTTTTATTTTTTTCCATCTGAAAATAGAGATTGGTTCCTTCTAATGAATAATAGCTTGTCGGCTCTGCTACTTTTGCGATCACGTCTCCTGCATTTACTAAGGTTCCTTCTTTTACTTTTATGTCTTTTAACTGCCCATATAACACGGTGTAATCATTTCCAAGATCCATCAATACCGTTTGTCCATATTCTGCTGATTTTCTGATTTCTCTTACTTTTGACTGCTTGACTGCTTTTACTTCGGTTCCTTCTTTCGCTTCGATCAAAATTCCTTTATTGATCCTGTACTGATCGAGTGATTCAAAATAAATTGTTGAATTTACGCTGTATGGAAGGATGATATTTCCTTTGACCGGCCAGGTTAGTTTTGATGTACCATTATACGTCACACTTTTATTCATAGTACGTTTCGCTTGTGCATTTGCTGTCTTTGTTTTTTCTTTTGCTTGCGCTGTTGTCGTCTTGGTTGTTTGTGTGGTCTTGTTTGTAGCACTGTTATTTGCTCCAATGGATCGTTCTTCTAATTTTATTTCCTGCTTCGCCTGATCTCTTTTCTGTCTGAATGTTGCACTGTAATATGCCATAATTCCAAGAAATAATGTAAATACCACGATCATGATCCCATAATATTTTCTCAGCTGAAATGGGGTTTCTTTGTTGTTTTTTCTCATTTTCATCACCTCAAACATAGTTTTACCCATTTCATATTGTTTATTCATATAGATTTGTGATCCTTGTCTTTGGATAGTAATATTTTAATATTTTTTTATAACTTTTTCCTGTTTTTGCCATCGTTCCTGCTCCATACTGACTCATTCCAAGTCCATTTCCTTTTCCAAGACAGATGATCCTTAATTTTCCTTTATACTGTTCAAAATAAAAATTATTTGATGCTAAATGAAACCAATCTGCAAAATCTTCCCCTTTAATCATCAATGAATCAGCATAGACTTGTCTTACATATCCATTTTTTGTTGTTCTCCCTATTCTTAAATTTTTTTCTAAGCGATTTATTTTGATATCTTTTTTTGTCTTTGTCTTGATCATTCCAGCGATTTTTTCATAGCTCATGACTTTCACGCTCATATAATCTTTTGCTTCAATATCACTTAGGCTTTCTTTTTCCCTGATATATGGAAGATCTTTTCCAAACCATTCCCTTGAATCAAGGGTCATCCCAACACTTAGTGCATGAAAATATGGTTCTATGAGTTTGTTTTTGTATGTGATAACCTTTCCTCGTGTCTCACTGACTGATTTTTTTCGTTTCTGATCCATGCTCTGATAGCTGCGATTTCCAAGCTTTTTTCTATATTCACTGTTTTCATAAGTTGTATAGGGAAGTTTCTGTCTTGCTATCTGCTTTTTATTTTCCATTCTTCTTATGATATCCGTCCGTAATATTACTGCCTGTGCTTTAACTGCTTCATTTTCCTGATCCATAGAAATCTGTCCCGGCAGTATCTTAAGCAGGTATGTTTCAAGATCATCTTTATCATTTCCTGAAATAACCTGATAGCCGCTGTCATAGTTTTCAAACTGAATATTTTTATCTTGCTGGCTTAAAAATACTGTGATCACGTATGGAATTGTGATCAATAAAAATATTAAAAAAAGTATATATATCATTTTATACCTCATTTTCTCCTCCTCTTTTTGTCCGTCTTACTATTTTATGTTACAATAAGGTTACTTAGAACTATCTGAACAGAAAGAGGATTGATTTTATGAAAATATATGATTTTACGATCAAATCACCAAGAGGACTTCATGCACAACCTTGTGCTGCTCTTGCGGCTATTGCACGTAAATCTTCTTCCAAAGTTATCATGGAACACAATGGACAGATCATTGATGTTGCTGATCCGATCCAGATGATGACATCTTCTGCCAGCCTCGGTGAACACATAATCATAAAAGTTTCCGGGAATGATGAAGAAGATATCTTGTTAAAACTAAAGGAAATTATTGACTCGCAACTTTGAGAAGAATATTGTTTGTTATTGTCAAATTATGTTATAATATGTGCTGTATAGGCCTGATCAATGCAGGCCTGATATTTTTGTATGTAGAGAAGGAGTATTTATGGATATAAATCATCTTACCTTGCTGACTGATCTTTATGAATTAACCATGATGCAGGGATATTTTAAAACAGGTAACGACGAAACTGTTGTTTTTGATGTTTTTTATCGTGACAATCCATCCGGAAGTGGTTATGCGATCACTTGCGGTTTAGATCAAGTCATTGATTACATCAAGAACTTGTCTTTTTCTTACGATGATATCGATTATCTTCGTAATCAGGGAATCTTTGATGAGGACTTTCTGGAATATCTTGCCGGATATCATTTTACAGGAGATATCTATGCGATTCCTGAAGGGACTGTCGTTTTCCCAAGAGAGCCACTTCTTAAAGTGAAAGCTCCGATCATGGAAGCCCAGCTTGTAGAAACTGCAATCTTAAATATCATCAATCATCAGAGTCTGATCGCTACGAAGGCTTCTCGTGTTGTTTATGCTGCTGGAGGAAGTGGTGTTATGGAATTCGGACTTCGCCGTGCACAAGGACCTGATGCTGGAACCTATGGTGCCCGTGCCGCTGTGATCGGTGGCTGTGATGGTACTTCTAATGTACTTGCTGGTAAATGTTTTGATGTTCCGATCCTTGGAACTCATGCCCACAGCTGGATCATGAGTTTTGATGATGAATATAGTGCTTTTCGTGCTTATGCAGATCTTTACCCTGATTCTTGTACATTGCTTGTGGATACTTACGATACCCTTCGTTCTGGTGTTCCAAATGCGATCCGTATCTTTGAAGAATTAAGAGAAGAAGGACATATGCCAAAGCATTATGGAATCCGTTTAGACAGTGGTGACCTTGCTTACCTTACTAAGAAAGCCCGTATGATGCTTAATGATGCTGGTTTCCCTGATGCTGTCATTGCTGCTTCTGGTGACCTTGATGAGAATCTGATCTCCAGTTTAAAAGCGCAAGGGGCTCCGATCACTTCATGGGGTGTTGGTACGAAATTGATCACTTCTGAAGACTGCCCTGCATTTGGCGGTGTATATAAACTTGCTGCCTCTAAGCATAAAGGATCTGAAGAATTTACAGCGAAGATCAAGATTTCTGAAAATCCTGCGAAGATCACAAATCCAGGAAACAAAACGATCTATCGTATTTACGGAAAAGAAGACGGTAAGATCCGTGGTGATCTGATCTGTCTCGTTGGGGAAGAATATAATGAAGCTGATGATCTTACGATCTTTGATCCTCAGGCTACATGGAAGAAATCTACACTTGCTGGAGGAACTTATACATTACGCGAACTGCTTGTCCCTATATTTATCAAAGGACAGTGTTTCTATGAGAGTCCTTCTGTCATGGATATCCGTTCTTATTGTAAGGATGAATTAAATACATTATGGGATGAAAGCCGTCGTCTTGTAAATCCACAAGAAGTATACGTCGATCTTTCCATGCCTCTTTACAAGTTAAAGCATGAATTGCTCGATGCAAACCACAAAAAATAATTTAAATATCAAACACAAACTATAACTTATAGAAGGGAGAACGATCATGATTCGTTTTTTTGCGGATATTATTTATCTGTTCTTTTTCCTGACACTAACTGCACCACTTTATCCATTATTTGAGCATTGGAACAAAAGTGGAAAATCTCACAAACGTTCCTCTATAGCACAGCGTATGATTTTAAAATCTTTTAAGCTCTGCCTTGCTATGGCTGGCACGAAACTGGTTGTTGATGGTGAGGAAAATATACCAGATGATACTGCTGTTTTATATGTTGGAAATCACAGCAGTTATTATGACATTTTATGTAGCTATGTTGCGACTGGACGTGGAATGGGATTCTTTGCCAAGAAAGAGATGGAGAAGATTCCTTGTCTGGCACACTGGATGCGTTTTATCAACTGTCTGTTTTTAGATCGTAAGAATATCAAAGCAGGACTTGCTACAATGAATGAAGGTACACAGCTTTTAAAAGATGGATTTTCTATCGCGATCTTCCCTGAAGGTACAAGAAGCCAGGATGAAGATCCTCATGAATTTAAAGAAGGAAGCTTAAGACCAGCTCTGAAAGCCAAAGTTCCTGTCATTCCTATGGCAATTTCAGGTACCGCTGATATTCTTGAGAATAACAAACGTTTTCAGGTAAAACCTGCAACTGTTCATATTACTTTTGGACAACCAATCTATCCAGATCAGCTTGAACGAGCTGAGAAAAAGCATCTCGGAGCTACAATTCGTGAAGAAATTATCGAAATGAGAAAAAAACATAAGACAAGTTAGAAAAAAGATGTTATAATAGTTAAGATATTCAAATGTATATACTAGGAGGAGAAGAGAAATATGAGTATTTGGACAGTCATACTTATTATTGCAGTTATCGCTGCGATCATTCTTGGTGTTCTGTACTTTGTTGGTAGAAAGATGCAGGCCAAACAGGAAGACCAGCGTGCACAATTAGATCAGATGGCACAGACAGTTAATATGCTTGTCATTGACAAGAAACGAATGAAGATCATGGATGCTGGATTTCCTAAGATGGTAACAGACAACATTCCAAAACGTGCCAGATTATCTAAAGTACCAGTTGTAAAAGCAAAGATTGGACCTAAGATCACACCATTATTATGTGATGAAGCAATCTTTGATGATGTTCCTGTAAAGGCTGAGATCAAAGCCGTTGTAAGTGGAATTTATATTACATCTATCAAGAATCTTCGTAATGTAGCACCACCAGAACCAGAGAAACGTGGTTTACGTGCAAAACTTACTAAGAAAAGCGCTGAATATATGCGCAAGAACTAATCTTGTTGTTATATTAAGATTCAGATACAAATCAAAATACCGGAAACTTGTGGTTGAATTCAAGTTTCCGGTATTTTTCTTATTTAAAATTCATTTTTGTTGATTATTGTTTTCTTTCCTGAATCTTTACGATCACATATCCTTTCTCGGTTGTTATATAACCAAGCTTTAGATATTGTCCATCTCTCTTGATATATCCACCCTGTGTAGATGGTAGATGATAACCAAACTTCTTAATAAATTTGTCACCATAGGAAAAATGAACGCCATTAATATCAAAACTTTCTTCTTCCATGTCTTCCTGATCTTCACCTCCGCTTGATGCTGGTGTGAAGTTCTCTACATATCCTTCGACACTCTTATAATCCCCTTGTTTATATGCATGAATCACCTGCATATATCCAAAGCAAAATCTAAGTGCTGCAATCGCACAGATAGCAAGACAAACTGCAGATAACAATTTGAAAAATGGTTTCTTTGAAAATACAAGGAGTAGTACTCCTATTATTCCTAATATTGCAAATGGAATAACCCATCTTGCCTGTATCGTAAAATTACTGGCTTCGTATAATAATTTCATATATATCTAAGCCTCCCTTCAATTACAGTATTCTAAAACTTTTGCGAATTCCATATCACCACCAAATAAGTCTAAGGCACTTCCGATCGTTACATCGATCTTATCGTTTCCATAATCTTTCAATAATTCAAGATCATCAAAGTTCTTAACTCCACCAGCATATGTGACTTTATTGCCATCATACTGAGCCAGAAGTTTCACTAATTCCTGATCGATTCCCTGAGCCTTTCCTTCTACATCGACTCCATGAATCAGATATTCATCGCACCATGACTCTAGTTTGTGCAGCAGTTCTACCGTTAATTCTTCATCAGTAAACTTCTGCCAGCGATCGGTTGTGATATAATATTTATCGTCTTTCTTTCGACAGCTTAAGTCAAGCACAAGATGATCTTTTCCTACCTGTTCTTTTAAAGAATCCAGTCTGTCATAATGAATCTTGCCACCCGCAAATACAAACGATGTTACGATCACATGAGATGCTCCAGCTTCAATAAATTCCTTGGCATTCTCATCTGTGATTCCTCCACCGATCTGAAGTCCTCCTTCAAATGCTTTCAATGCCTTTAACGCCTGTACTTTATCTTCTTCATAATACTGTGAATCTCTGGCATTAAGCATGATGATATGTCCACCGTTTAAATGATTATCTTTATAAAGTTTTCCATAAAATGTACCATCTTTTTCTGATACAAAATTCTCTGTTGCAAAATCTCCCTGATCAAGGAGACTTCCACCTACGATCTGTTTGATCTTACCATTGTGAATGTCAATGCATGGTCTGAATCTCATTTTTCTTATCATCTCCTGTTATTCTGTCATCTCTAATAAGTCAAATGCTTCCCCACTTGGATCTGCCTTAAATACCATTCTCTCATGTGTCGTTGGATGGTCAAATGCAATCCTTGCTGCGAACAGTCCGATCTCTTTGTATTTCTTCTTTGTCTTCTGATAAATTGGATTATACTTTGTATCTCCCCAGATTCCAAATCCTCTGCTTGAAGTCTGGACACGGATCTGATGATGACGGCCTGTTTCTAAATGGATCAGACAATATGTGTATTTCATCTTAGAATCTTCCATCATATCAATAACTTCGTAATCAAGAATAGCTTCTTTTGCACCTTTCGTTCCTTCTTTGACGACTTTGGATACATTATTTTTGGGGTCTTTTAATAAGAAGTCTCTGAATGTTCCCTCATCACCAGGAAGCCATCCAGTTAGTACCGCCTGATAATCCTTCTCAAAAGTATGATCTTTGATCTGTTCTGTCAGTGATGCTGCTGCCTGCTTTGTTCTTGCAAATACCATAACACCACCAACTGGTCTGTCTAAGCGGTGTACCAGATATAGTTCTGGCTCTCCATCTGTATTTTCCTCAAAAAACAGTTGATTCTTAAGCTGATGCAAAAGATCCATATCTCCTGTCTTATCGCTGGAAACTGGAATTCCTTTTGGCTTCTCGCACACAACAATCTGTTCGTCTTTGTATATGATATTTATCTTTTTATTTTTTCTCATAAAAATCTCCTACATCTTGAAACGGTATCCAACACCCCAGATTGTCTCGATATACTGTGGTTTGGCTGTATTCACTTCAATCTTCTCTCTGATCTTCTTGATATGAACTGTAACAGTTGCAATATCTCCCAAAGATTCCATATCCCAGATTTTATTGAATAATTCCTCTTTTGTAAACACTCTGTTTGGATGTCCTGCAAGAAATGTTAAAAGGTCAAATTCTTTTGTTGTAAATACTTTTTCTTCGCCATTTAAATATACACGTCTTGCTGTCTTATCAATCTTTAATCCTCGAATCTCAATGATGTCGTTGGCTTCCATCTGATTATTTACAAGTCTCTGGTAACGATTTAGATGTGCCTTTACTCTGGCTACAAGCTCACTTGGGCTGAATGGTTTTGTGATATAATCATCTGCTCCGAGTCCTAATCCTCTGATCTTATCGATGTCTTCTTTTCTTGCAGATACCATAAGAATTGGAATTTCTTTGGCTTCTCTGATCTGTTTGCAGATTTCAAACCCATCAACTCCTGGAAGCATGATATCAAGAATGATCATATCAAAATCTTCTTTTAATGCTTTCTCAAGTCCTTGCTGTCCATCTGTTTCTATTTCTACTTCAAATGAACTAAGTTCTAAATAATCTTTCTCTAATTCTGCGATTGAAAGTTCGTCTTCTACGATTAATACTTTGCTCATGTTATTTCTCCTTTGACTGATCAATTACTTTATTTAATGTAAAGAATATTGTCGTTCCTGCACGCAGTTTACTCTCTGCCCAAATTTCTCCACCATGTTCTTCTATGATCTTCTTGCAAATGGATAGTCCAAGACCACTTCCTCCGGCGGAATTTCTTGACATATCTGCACGATAGGTTCTTCTGAAAATATGTGGAAGATCTTCTTTGGAAATTCCCATTCCATTATCCTTGATCGCTACCTGTACCTTGCGATCAAATTCTGTTAAGGTAATTCCTACCTTTCCTTTGGCCTTATTGTTATATTTGCATGCATTATTAATAATATTATTAATAACTCTCTTAAGCTGTTCCGGATCAGCTGTTACCAATACATTCGCTCCACAATAATTACGATATGAGAACAGCATTCCCTTCTGTTCAAGGTCTGCTCCGATCTCATCTACACAATCTTTGAAATATGAATTAATATTAATCTTCTCAAAGTTATACGGAATAATATTGGAATCAATCTTTGAATATAAAGATAATTCGTTGATCAGGACGTTCATATCATTTGCTTTATTATAAATCGTCTTAATATAGCGATCTATCTTCTCTGGAGTATCTGCAACTCCGTCCATGATTCCTTCGACATATCCCTTGATCGCTGTGATCGGTGTCTTAAGATCATGAGAAATATTACTGATCAGATCCCTATTCTGCTTTTCATAAACAATTCTTGCATCGATCGAGTCTTTTAACTCCGCCCTCATCTCATTAAATGCATTGCAAAGTTCTCTGATCTCTTCGCCACCACTGTTGATCACTACATCATTATCAAGGTTTCCTTCCTTGATTCGTTCTGCTCCTGCCTTCAGTTCCCTGATCGGACTTACGAATTCACGGTACATAAACCATGATAAAAATGTACTCGTTAAGATCAGTACACCAATGACTGCACAAGATACCTGAATAAAGATATTGCGGTAATGTGGCAGGACTGTTCCAAGATCTGTCATAATAAATACAGATCCTTTTCCTCCATCCTTGTATTTAAAATCCTGCTGCTTTACAAGGTAATTCCCTGGATGGCTTACAAAAAAACCACGGTCAGCATCACTGTCTTTATTCCCATAGGATGGCAGTTTATTGATCAATTTGTCAGAAACATTTTCCTTTCCTGCATAAGTGATCTTGTTATTTTTTCGAACGAGCAGATAGGAATCTTTACCCCCTAATCGTTTATTGACGTCATTTAAATATTGCTGATTATTAAAGATTTCAGGATCCTTATTTACATGCTCTTCTAATTCAAAGAAAATGCCCTGTGTCTCTGTATTCATCGTCTTTAAAGGATTTGCGAATCTTTCAAAAGATCCTACTGACAGGTCTGCTTTGTTGATCCTTGAATACCCTATACTTAAACCAGCGATCGACACTATCATCACAAAGATTGGTAGCACGATCGCTGGCAAATAGATTAATCGAACTTTATTTACTGCTTTCATCCCTTGACTCTCCTTTGGTATTAATATCTTTTATTATACCATAGTCACAGAGAGAAACCAGAAGTTGAACAATTATTTTATTTAATTTTTAGAAAGATTTTTATCATTATAAACATCTAATTTCTTGAAATGATAAAATCAAGGATTGCATCTGCAACTTCTTCTTTTGTCATCTTTGGAAGCTGTTTTTCTTCATCCTTTGTGATCAATGTGATCACGTTTGTATCTGTGTTAAATCCAGCTCCCTGTTCTTTGAGGTTATTTGCTGCGATCATGTCAATCTTCTTCTTTTCAAGCTTTGCTCTGGAGTTTTCTAACATGTTCTGTGTCTCCATGGAAAAGCCGCATAGGAACTGACCTTCTTTTTTATTCTCTCCAAGAGTCTTTAAAATGTCTTTGGTCCTTACCAGTTCAATTGACATATCTCCGTCTTTTTTCTTGACTTTATGATCGCTGACATTCGCTGGTGTGTAATCTGCAACAGCTGCTGCCTTGATAATGATATCCTGTTCATCACTTCGGCTTGTCACAGCATCATACATATCCTGTGCACTGGTAACAGGTACTACATCTACAAACATTGGTGGTTCGATCGCTGTTTGTCCTGTAACCAAAGTTACATCCGCTCCGCGAAGCATTGCCATCTTTGCGATTGCATACCCCATCTTTCCTGAAGAATGATTGGAAATATAACGTACCGGATCGATCGCTTCAATCGTTGGTCCTGCTGTTACAAGAACTTTCTTGCCTTTTAAATCTTTTTCTTTCGCAATCGCTCTCTCAAGATGTGCAACCAATACTTCTTCTGATGGCATCTTTCCTGCTCCACTTGTTCCACAAGCAAGATGTCCTGTTGCTGGCTGTACGATCTCATATCCAAATCTTCTTAATTTATCAAGATTATCCTGTAAGATTGGATTATTGAACATCTTCGTATTCATCGCTGGTGAGATGATCACTGGTTTGTTACATGCCATCACTGTGGTTGATAACATATCGTCTGCAATTCCATTTGCAATCTTACCGATGATGTTCGCTGAAGCTGGTGCGATCAACATTGCATCGGCTTTATCTGTCAGTGATACATGTGCTACATGAAACTGAAAATTACGGTCAAATGTTTCTACAAGACATTTTGTGTTGGTCAAACTTTCAAATGCAATCGGGTTGATAAAATGTGTGGCATTCTTTGTCATGACCACATGGACTTCACACCCACGTTTCACAAGCATACTTGCCACATTTGCCATCTTATAAGCTGCAATACTTCCTGTCACACCCAATACAATCGTTTTTCCTTTTAACATGATCTTCTTTCTCCTACATATCTTCTAATCGTCCATGTCTTTCATAGTTTGTGCAGCGGGAAATCTGGTTATCGTCATCTACAAATACGACTTTTGGCTCAAATGTCTTTGCTTCTTCTGGTGTCATATCTGCATATGCGATAATGATGATCTTGTCTCCTGTTGCAACGCAGCGTGCTGCAGGTCCGTTTAAGCAGATCATTCCACTTCCTGGTTCTCCAGGAATTGTGTATGTCTCAAAACGACTTCCGTTGTTAACATCTACGATATGTACATGTTCGTATTCTAAGATTCCTGCTGCTTCTAATAATACAGGATCAACTGTAATACTTCCTACATAATCTAATTCTGCCTGTTTTACTGTTGCTCTATGAATTTTTCCTTTTAACATGCTGATATTCATTATTTTTCTTCTCCTTTAGTCTATTCGTTAATGAGTGTATTGTCAATAAGTCTTGTCTTTCCGATGTAAACTGCCATAGCCAGCATACATGTTCCTTCTAGTTTCTCAACTGGTTCCATAGACAATGCGTCAACTGCTTCTACATAGTCAATCTTAGCCATTGGTTCTGTCTCGATATTTTTCTTCATTGCTTCTACGACTTTATTTGCATCTTTTTCTGTTTTCGCAAGTTCTTTTCCTAAAGCAACTGTTTTTGATAAGATCAATGCTGCTTTTCTTTCTTCTGGAGAAAGATATGTATTTCTTGAGCTCTTAGCAAGTCCGTCTTCTTCACGAACGATTGGACATCCGATGATCTCGATATCCATATTCAGATCACGCACCATACGTTTGATAACTGCTAACTGCTGTCCGTCTTTCTGTCCAAAATATGCTCTGTCTGGTGTTACAATGTTAAAGAATTTATTTACAACAG
Organism: Anaerostipes sp. Marseille-Q3525; assembly: GCF_018223505.1. Taxonomy (NCBI): domain Bacteria; kingdom Bacillati; phylum Bacillota; class Clostridia; order Lachnospirales; family Lachnospiraceae; genus Anaerostipes; species Anaerostipes sp. Marseille-Q3525. Next base: position 103,461 of record NZ_JAGTTT010000002.1, on the reverse strand, counting down.
TACATACTCCTCTAAAATGAATTGGACGTGTTTTCCCACATAATCCTTCTGTAAGTCCTGTCATATCCACAAATGAGCAGAAATCTTTCTCATACATTTCTTCTGGTTCTGGATGGAAGATTAAATCTACTCCTGCACTTTCACATAATGCTGCATCATGATCTAAATCTCTTGGGTATGTTGCAAGGTCTTCTGTTGGTCCAAACTGCATTGGATTTACGAAAATACTTACAACGACTTTGTCGTTATCTTTTCTTGCTGCATCCATCAGACTTTTATGTCCTTCATGAAGGTATCCCATAGTTGGTACGAAACCAACTGTTAATCCCTGTTTCTTCCACTCTTTTACCTGTTCTCTGACTTCTTTGACTGTTTCTACGATTTTCATTGTTAAAACTCCTTTTTCCCATTTATGTATGAGAATCTATCTATATAAAATATGTCCTTTATGTTGTCTGTTTTTAATATAATTTTTCAATCACATCATCACTGATCGCATATGTATTTTCTGGTCCTGGGAAAGTTCCTTCTTTGACTGCATTGATATAGTCTTTGACTGCTCCCTGCATCACTTCTCCAACCTGTGCAAACTGTCTTACAAATTTAGGCACAAAGTTTCCATACATTGCTAACATATCCTGGTATACCAGTACTTGTCCATCACATTCTGGACTTGCTCCGATTCCAATCGTTGGAATATGTACTTTCTTTGTGATAATCGCTGCTAATTTCTCTGGAATTCCTTCCAGAACTAACATAAATGCTCCAGCTTTCTCAACTGCCTGTGCTGCTTCGATCAGCTCTTTTGCTGCTTCTTCGCTTTTTCCCTGTACTCGGAAACCACCAAACATATTAGATGACTGTGGTGTCAGTCCAATGTGGGCACATACTGGGATCTGTGCATTTACGATTGCTTCGATCTGTGGACATACGTTTTTTCCACCTTCTAATTTAACCGCTGTACAACCTGTTTCTTTCATAATTCGTCCAGCATTTGCTACCGCATCATATACAGATGTGTGATAAGATAAAAATGGCATATCAACTACGATCAGAGCATCTTTTGCTCCTCTTACAACGGCTGCTCCGTGATGGATCATGTCATCAACTGTTACAGGAATCGTTGAGTCATATCCAAGCATTACCATTCCAAGAGAATCTCCAACTAACATTGTATCGATTCCAGCTTCATCGAATAATTTTGCGGTAGAATAATCATATGCTGTCAGCATTGTGATCTTTTCTCCGTTATCTTTCATTTTCTGTACTGTACTTACTGTTGTTTTCATTTTACTTCCTCCAATACATGTTTCATGTCTGCATAAGAAATATCAGAATGACGTGTCTCTGCAAGTTTTATGATTTCTTTTGTCAGAGCACTGTAAGTTTCCTTTTTCTCCTGATCTATGGCATCTAAATGTTTTTGCACGGTTTTGATATCATGGCGTTCTACTGGCCCTGTCAGTGCATCACATGTTCCAACATCAAATATATTGTTCATGTTTGTAACTGCCAGTGGTTTCAATGCATTCAATGCTGCTTCATCATCAAATCCACATTCATTAAGCAGTTCCTTCGCCTGATTGATCAATCCGACTGCAAGATTAGATGCAAAGACGGCTGCTGCATGGTATTTAGGCTTATCTTCGCTTTTTAATCTCACGATGCGATTTGGACAAGCTGACAATAAATCCATGATCTCTTCCATGTGTTCTTCATTTCCTTCCACACTGAATAATGCCTGTGCTAGATCTTCGTATGCAGTTTTTTTACTTTTAAATGGAAACATTGGATGAATAGAGTAACCGTATGCTCCGGTTGCTTCAATTCCAGAAAGAACAGCTGATCCTAGTGATCCGCTGCAATGACAAATAAACTTTCCTTGTATCGGATAAGTTTTGACTTGTTCCCAGACTGTGCTGATCGCATCATCTGGTACTGTTAAAAATAGAACATCACTTTTTGTTAATATTTTATCAATCGATGTTGTAAATATCTTCTGTGTTTGTTTTTCCGTTCCACTTACATTCGCTTGTGTACGGGTGTAGCACCCTGTGACGAGTATGTTATTGTGTACAAAGTAATCATAAAGAGAGCAGCCTACTTTCCCTGCTCCGATGAATCCTACTTTCATACATGTATCACCTGCTTTCCTGCGGGTGATGTTCTAAGTTAAATTGATTTGCCGGTATGATTTCTTTCAAGAATACCATCCAGATGTTAACTATAACACCCGTGTGGGGAAATAGCAAGTATAATTTTGATTTGTTGATAGTGTTGCATGTATGAGTCAGAAAGAACAAGAGAAGAAATATTTATAAGAATAAAGGGTGACACTCAACATACACACCACTTAAGTTTTCCAATCTTGTAATTATCCACACTTTAGACTTCAGGTATATGATAAAAAATAAATAAGCAACCGAAAGTGATGCATTGGAATTTTGCCATATTTTGAATAAATTCGCAGCCCAATTGGACGAATGTCTGAGCTTCAAAGACTTTGGTCTTAGACAAAACTCCAGAGCGAGTTTTCGTAGGAAATTGGGCGAATCAGCGATTTGTTCAAAATATGAGCAAAATTTCACCGCATCGCTTTCGGTTGCTTATTTATTTTTTATCATATACTCGAAATCTACAGTTGGCCAACTACAAATTAAAATTTTAAGACAACAACATTCTATCGTTTGCAAATTCTCCGCCGCTGGCTTCTTCGAATTTCTGCAATAAATCTGCTACCTTAAGCTTCTTCTTTTCTTCCCCTTTCACATCATAAATGATCTTTCCATCGCTCATCATGATCAGGCGGTTTCCGATATTGATCGCATCTTTCATATTATGTGTTACCATCATTGTTGTAAGATTATCTCTGGCTACGATCTTCTCTGTGATGTCTAGTACTTTCTTCGCAGTCTTTGGATCAAGGGCTGCTGTGTGTTCGTCTAATAATAGCAGGCTTGGTTTCTTTAGTGTTGCCATAAGCAGTGTCAATGCCTGTCTCTGACCTCCGGATAATAGTCCTACTTTAGATGTCATTCGATCTTCTAGTCCTAAGTCGAGCATTTGTAATTTTTCTTTAAACATTTCTTTTTCTTTTTTTGTGATTCCCCAGCTTAGGCCTCTTTTCTTTCCTCTACGGTTTGCCATTGCCATGTTTTCTTCAATCTGCATACCTGCTGCCGTTCCCATCATTGGGTCCTGGAATACTCTTCCTAACATGTAGGCACGTTTGTATTCTGGAAGATCTGAAATATCCTTGCCATCTAGAATGATCGTTCCTTGATCGATCGGATAGACTCCTGCTACCATGTTGAGTGTTGTAGATTTTCCGGCCCCATTTCCTCCGATGATCGTTACGAAGTCCCCAGGATCTAAGTGAAGATTGACTCCATTTAATGCTTTTTTCTCATTAATCGTTCCTTTATTAAATGTTTTATGTACATTTTTAATTTCTAACATAACTTTGCCCCTCTTTCTATGCTGGTGTCCTGCGGTGTGAATATTTTGATTTGAGAGCAGGAATACCGAGTGCTAATGCTACGATGATCGCTGTGAATAATTTCATATCATCGGTACTTAATCCGAAATGTAAAACAAGTGAGATGATCATACGATATACCATTGCTCCTCCGATCAGTGATGCAAGGATATAAGCAAAGTTAAAACGTTTTCCAAAGATAACTTCTCCGATTACAATGGATGCAAGACCAATTACAATAGATCCTGTTCCCATTTTGATATCTCCGTATCCTTGGTTCTGGGCTACTAAAGCTCCAGATACTGAGATCAGTCCATTAGAAATCACCAATCCTAACACTTTGGATGTATCTGTATTGCCCCCTAAAGCACGTACCATAAATTCATTGTTTCCTGTTGCCCTAAGTGCACATCCAATCTCTGTTCCAAAAAACCAGTACAGAACTGCGATCACAATGGCTCCAATAATGACTCCAACTACCAATGTTGCCAGTGTCTGATCTACTCCTAACAGATCCATTACCTTTGTAAATGCAGTGTCTTCTCCAAGTAATGAAACATTTGGCCCTCCCATAACTCTGATATTAACGGACCATAATGCGATCATTGTTAAAATACCTGCTAAGATCGCAGGGATCATAAGTTTCGTGTGCAGCCAGCCTGTAACAAGTCCTGCTAACATTCCTCCTACAAGTGCAAATAATAATGTTACAAATGGATTGACTCCCCTTGTAATAAGGATTGCACTGATACATCCACCGAGTGCAAATGTTCCATCGCAGGATAAGTCTGCGATATCTAAGATCCTAAATGTAATATAAACTCCCAGTGCCATGATTCCCCATAATGTTCCTTGGGCTAATGCACTATAAAGATTTGTAATTAATGCCATTTTCTACCTCATTTCTAAATGCACAGAAGTGCCTCCCGCAAATCGGAAGACACTTCCTGATCTTCTTGTAATCTTACATGCAAGAAAATCTTATTTATTATTCTTTATCTGTCTTTTTCTGTGTTGTTACCATCTTAGCTTCTTTTTTTAACTTCTCTGGAATCTTAATTCCTAATGTCTTTACTGTGTCTTTATTGATGATCAGATCCGCATTTTCCTGATATTCAATTGGCATATCTTTTGGTTCAGCTTTTCCTTCTAAGATCTTTACTGCCTGCTTTGCTGTCTGCTGTCCTAACTTGTAGTAGTTAACTCCGTATGTTGCAAGTCCTCCACCTGTACACATTCCTTCTTCAGCTACGATAAATGGAATCTTAGCTTCATTTGCTACCATGGATACTGTATTGATTCCTGCTGCGATCATGTTGTCTGTTGGTGAATAGATTGCATCAACTTTACCTTTTAAGGATTCTACAACCTGACGGATCTCACTGGATTCTGATACTGTTGCATCGATTGTTGTTAATCCTAATTTCTTTGCTTCTTTCTTCGCAAGTCCTACCTGGAATTTGGAGTTTGCTTCTGCAGAACAATATAACATTGCAACTTTCTTTGCATTTGGAATTAATTCTTTTAATAGATTCATCTGTTTTGCTACTGGTGTTAAATCTGATGTTCCAGATACGTTTGTTCCTGGTTTTTTATTTGATTTCACCAGTTTGGCATCGGCTGGATCTGTAACAGCTGTTACTAAAATCGGAATATCTTTTGATTCATTGGCCATTGCCTGTGCTGCTGGTGTTGCGATCGCTAATACAAGATCGCACTTATCTGTGACAAATTGTTTGGCAATTGTCTGACAATTTGACTGTTCATTCTGTGCGTTCTTATATTCAATCTTGATCTTGTCTCCGTCTTTATATCCAGCTTTCTCAAGACCATCCTTAAACCCTTTGTAAGATGCATCTAAAGCATCATGTTCTACTAACTGAACGACTCCGATCTTCTTCTGGTCTGAACTGTCTTTCTTGCTTGAGCAACCAACCATTGTGGATAATGCTAATGCAGCAACTAATCCTGTTGCCATGACTTTCTTTAATCTCATATTTTTCTCCTCCTTAATATCGTTCCCGATTGCATTCCTTGACTTTAAACTTCTGAACTTTAAAACTTCAATGCTTTTATGTACTAAATTGTAGCACTATGATTTTGTGTCGTCAAGCTAATTTTATTGCTTTATTTCTATGCAAAAAAGGATGAAAGATTTCCCAAATTCTTTCATCCTTTTTCTTCTATCAATTTCTTCTATTGCTGTGCTTCTTCGGCTGCTTTCTTCGCATTCTCTTCTGCAACTGTACGATATTTTATTGTCAGTGTTCTGATCAGTTCTTTTAACTCATCTGTTAACTGCTCTTCTTTCACTCTCCACTCCCAGTTACCACCTACCGTAGATGGTGTGTTGATCCTTGCTTCATTTCCTAATCCAAGATAATCCTGAAGTGGGATGATCACCATATCGCTTCGACTCTCTAATGCAAGAGAAATCAAGTCTAAATGTACAGTTCCTGTTCTCTCGATCGTACTGTATTTTAAATAATGCTCTAAGAATTTCTTATCATCTTCTGATAATGTTTCGTGCCATCCAACAACCGTATCATTGTCATGTGTTCCTGTGTATACAACACTATTTTCTTTGTATTTATGTGGAAGATAGATGCTGTCATCATATGCTCCAAATGCAAATTCCAGAACATTCATTCCTGGGAATCCTGTATCATCTAGAAGTTTATGCACACTGTCTGTTAAGAATCCTAAGTTCTCTGCGATAACTTTCTTCTCACCAAGTTCTTTCTTCATTACTTCAAAGAAATCCATTCCTGGACCTTTGACCCATTCTCCATTAACAGCTGTCTCGTCTTCTGCTGGAATCTCAAAGTATTCATCGAATCCTCTGAAATGGTCTAATCTTAAAATATCATATAACATAAAATTATGACGTAAACGTTTCATCCACCATTCGTAATCTGTTTTCTTATGATATTCCCAGTCATATACAGGATTGGACCATACCTGTCCATCTTCTGCAAATGCATCTGGAGGGCATCCTCCAACAACGGTTGGCTTTCCTTCTTCATCAACTTTAAATAATTCTTTGTGATATGTAAAGGCTGTTCCGTCCAAGGCTACATAGAATGGAAGATCTCCTACGATCTGAATTCCTTTATCATTGGCGTATTTCTTTAACTTGAGCCATTGTTTATGGAAATAATATTGACAAAAAGCGAAATAACTCTCTGGCAATTTACTCTTTTTCTTGCTCATATACTCTGTATATTCTCCAAGCCAGTACTCATTGTCTTTGACAAATTTCTTATACTCTTCGTCTGGATGGAATCTGAAATAAGCCTTTCTTAATAGTTTTCTATGATTCTGTCTTACTGTATCATAGTCAACTTTCCCCTGATTTTCTTCCTTGATCGATTCGAGTTCCTTTTTCTTAAGCAGTCCTTCTTCAAGTAGTTGTTCTAAGTCAATATAGTATGCACTTCCTGCAAAACTTGAAAACGAAAGATAAGGAGAATTTCCTGCTCCGATCGTTCCTAATGGAAGGATCTGCCAGTAGTTCTGGCCTGCTTCTTCTAAAAAGTCTACAAATTTATATGCTTCTTTTGAAAAGCATCCGATTCCGTAATCTGATGGTAAACTAAATATTGGTAATAATATTCCACTTGTTTTCATTGAATAAATTCTCCTAATTTTTTCTCATGATGCAATATAGTATATCACAAAACATACTCCTTGAACAGAAGTGCCCTTGTACTTAATTTAGTTCTATGGCTTATTTCTGGCTTTCTTCTGCAACAGCTTTTGCTACGGCTTTGCATACTCTCTCATCGAAAGCTCCTGGAATGATATATTCTTCATTTAATTCATCATCACTGATAATACTTGCGATTGCTCTTGCTGCTGCCATCTTCATCTCTTCTGTGATCTGTCCGGCTCTTGCATCTAAGGCTCCTCTGAAGATTCCTGGGAATACTAATACGTTGTTGATCTGGTTCGGAAAGTCAGATCTTCCTGTTGCAATCACCCTTGCTCCACCTTTTTTCGCTTCATCTGGCATGATCTCTGGTGTTGGGTTTGCCATTGCGAAGATGATCGCATCGTCTGCCATTGTAGATACCATCTCAGCTGTTACGATATTTGGTGCGGAAACTCCGATAAATACATCTTTATCTTTGATGATCTCCGTTAATGGACCTGTCTGTTTATCTTTGTTTGTGATCTCTGCCATCTCTTTCTGGGCTGGGTTCATCCAGTCTTCTCCTGGGCATAATGCACCTTTCTGATCAACTAATACTACATTTCCAGCTCCGAACTGTAATAATAATTTACAGATAGAGATTCCTGCAGATCCTGCTCCGTTGATCACGATGTTGGCATCTTCCATTTTCTTTCCGACAAATTTTAAGGCATTTAATAATCCGGCTGCTACAACAATGGCTGTTCCATGCTGGTCATCATGGAAAACCGGGATGTCTAATTCTTCTTTTAAGCGGCGTTCAATTTCAAAACATCTTGGTGCGGAAATATCTTCTAAATTAATACCACCGAAACATGGTGCGATATTTTTGACTGTCTTGATGATCTCTTCTGTGTCTTTTGTATCAAGACAGATTGGAAATGCATCGATATCTGCAAATTCTTTAAATAAAAGGGCTTTTCCTTCCATAACAGGCATCGCTGCTTCTGGCCCAATATCTCCAAGTCCTAATACAGCTGTTCCGTCAGATACGACAGCGACTAAATTTCCTTTTGCTGTATAGCGGTATACATCTTCTTTATTATCACGGATCTTACGACAAGGTTCTGCAACTCCTGGTGTGTAAGCTGTGCTTAGGTCATCTCTTGTCTTTACTGTTACTTTAGAACGTACTGCGATCTTTCCTTTATTTTTTTCGTGCATTTCTAATGCCAGTTTGTTGTAATCCATTTTTGTATCTCCTTTATGGTATGATGTTTCAGATTTTTGTTCTTTTATTATTGTATCATAACATAATTTGATTGACCATGTTTTTAAAAATATGGTATAATAGAAAATTACAATAAAAAAAGAAGAATGCATAACATTCTTCTTAATAAAAGAGCGGGTGATGGGAATCGAACCCACGTGATCAGCTTGGAAGGCTGGAGTTCTACCATTGAACTACACCCGCATACAATGCCCAGAGCCGGAATCGAACCAGCGACACGAGGATTTTCAGTCCTCTGCTCTACCGACTGAGCTATCTGGGCAGTTAAGTTGTTGTCTCATTTCTGCGACTTCTATACTTTATCATATTCCTCGTGTCTTGGCAAGCTTTTTTTTCAAAAAATTTTATTTATCAGCCAGATTCCTGTTTTTGTCTTAAAAATCTTGTTTTTTACGGACTCAATTGTCTCTTTGGAACTTTGTTCTTCCGCAAGATTTACAAGGAAATCTGCTTCTACAAGAATCTGATAGTCGATTCCATCGATTTGATCATATGTGTGATGATGTCCGATCAGATAGCAGACTCTCTCTATTTTTGTTTTATCGTACTGTAAGTCTTTCAACATCTTCTGCGCGATTGCTGGCCCTTCAATCTCCTGATATTTTCCTGCACTGCTGTTATATTTTTCTTCGCTTATTTTGATCCCAATATCGTGTGTTAATGCAGCCACTTCAAGAATATCTAAAGTTTTCTTATCTAATCCTTCCTGTTCTCCGATCAGTTTCGCATATGCGTGTACTTTCAGGAAATGCTGGATTCTCTTTGGGTCTCCTTTGTAATAATCGATCATTGCTGTTGTCACTTGATTTTTGTCCATCTGTCCAATCCCCTTTGATACTTTCTTATTTAATATTTTCTGAAAAAGCTAAATAGTCTTTTTTTATTTAATATCCTGATCGCTCTGTCTGCATCTTCTGCTCGTAATCCACCTGTACAAAAATCTGTCTTTACCAGATGCTTATCAAATCCATGTCTATACCATTCGTAGTCTCCATCATCTAATATGACAAATCCTTCAATCTTCTCTTCGCACTTATCTAACCAGTCTTTGATCTCGTCTTCTCTTCTTCCACTGCTTAGATATTCTGTCTTATCTATGATCTTTAGATCGTATTTTGCTAAAATATCAACCAGGATCTGACACCAGTCCTGTACTGCATCACTGTGTTCTGCCCATCCATATCTCCAGGAAGATGATAAAACGATCTTGGCTCCTGTTGCATCTACGATTTTCTTCAAATTCTTAATATTCTCCTCGTCTACGGAGATCAATTGGGCATCTTCAGATTTTTCAAATAACTGCTGCGAATTTAATACTCCATCTACGTCCAGAAATATAACTTTCATGTCTTTATTCCCCCTTTTACCTTTACGGCTATAAGACATGGTCCTTGTTGAGTATTATACTCTCTTTTCTCGAAAACGTAAATCCTTTTCAAATTTGCTCATTTATAATATTTTCTAATCCACCCTCAATTGCCCAATTCTTAAATTCCTGCATCTGTTCTTTCGTGTACAATTTAGGATTTTCTTCAAAACAGTATTCTTTATCTACCAAATGATATTTGGCTTCTGCCAGTGGATTATAGTTTAAGATTTCATAAGAAACATACTGATAGATTCCATTTAAATATTTTGCAATCCCTTTGATGTTCTCTCTGGTTGCAGTCATGCCTGGAATCATCGGTGTTCTTATGATCACTTTGTTTCTATTTGATGTCTCTAGTAAGTATCTGATATTCTCTTTGATCTTGTGATTTGAAACCCCTGTATAATGCATATGATCTTTCTCTGTTGCTAACTTAAGGTCTGCAAAGATACGATCTAAATATGGAAGAATTTCTTTGATCACTTCCTGCTCTGCATAAAGAGATGTCTCAATCGCAGTGTGGATTCCTTCTTTTTTACATGCTTTTAACAGCTCTTTTGTAAACTTCCACTGTAAAAGTGGTTCCCCACCTGAGATCGTAACCCCGCCGTTTCCGTGGCGGTAAAATGGATTATCTTTGCGGATTTCTTCCATCACCATCTCCACAGTCATCTCTCTGGAATCCATAGCGATCGCTCCCGTTGGACACCACTCAATGATCGTATTCCAGTCTTCATTTTTGTCAGGATGAAGATGAATCTGGTCTTCTTCCAGTGTAACTCCGTGTTCTTTTGATTTAGCAATACAAGTTTTACAATGTATGCATCGATTTTCAAAATAGATTGGTCTTTTGCGAATGGAAATTCCTTCTGGATTCTGACACCACACACATTTTAAAGGACATCCCTTTAAAAAGACTGTAGTACGGATCCCATCTCCGTCGTGCGTTGAAAATCTACGAATATCAAATACTTTTCCTGTCATCTTAAATATCTCCATAACTTGTTCTTGCGATGATCTCATTTTGCAGTTCATCGGCAAGTTCTGTAAAGTAGGCTGTGTAACCTGCAACTCTGACAGTCAATCCACGATATTGTTCTGGATTCTTCTTTGCTGCAAGCAGGTCTTCTTTTCTTACTACGTTAAACTGAATATGTGGAATCTCAAGATCAACAAAAGTTCTTAAGAAATTCGCAAACTTATCAATTCCTGTCTCTGTCTTAAAAAATTCTGGAAGGAATTTCATATTCAACAATCCACCATTCGTTGTCAATGTCTTATCTAATTTGGATACAGATTTTAATACGGCTGTTGGTCCTTTGATATCTCTTCCATATACTGGAGACATTCCTCCATCTGCCAGTGGCTCCCCTGCGTATCTTCCATCTGGAGTTGCCCCGACATTTTCACCCATTGGTACATGAGCTGATACGGTATACATACCTGTGTGATATGGACCATTTCGATAATTCTTAAATGTTCTTAATCGATTCTTGAAATAATCTGCCCATTTTGTTCCCTGTTTATCAACTTCATCAATATCATTTCCGTATTTTGGAACTTTATTAACGCACATGGCTCTTAAGATTTCATATCCTTCAAAATTGTTCTTTAATGCATCAAGCATTTCTTTTTGTGTGCATCTTTTTTCATCATACACCAGCTGCTTAATCGCAGCAAGGCTGTCTGCCAGATTGGCAACCTGGATCATCTGAATTCCAGATAAATTATACTTTGCTCCCCCTGCTGTGACATCCATTCCATTTTCCATGCAGTTCTCAATAGAAGCTGACAAGAATGGAGATGGAAGAAGATCAATATGTGCCTTCTCTACTTCTTCACATGCAAGGATCATCTTATCCATAAAATAATTAATCTGTTTCTTGAATGCTGCTTCCAAGTCTTCAAATGTCTCGTATGTTTCAAGATTTCCATAATCTGGTGCGATCTTTTCTCCGGTTAAGAGACATGTTCCACCAGTTAATGTGACTTCCAATGCTTTGTTCAAGTTAAACATTGCAGAGTCACTCCATCCAAGGTTATTTCCCTGTGTTGTTAATTCTACACATCCTACGATCGCGTAGTCTCTGGCATCTTTTTCTTCGATTCCTAATTCTTGAATAGATGGGATCACTGCCTTATCATTAAAGAATTGTGGCATTCCGCTTCCTTTGGCTACGACTCTGACTGCTTCTTTTAATAACTCATCCGATGTTCCTTCGTGAAGTCTGACAGAGAGATTTGGTTGTGGAAGTCCTAAGTGCTTCTGTGATTCTAAGAATAAGAAAGAAAGATCATTATATGTATCATTTCCATTTTCGTCCTGCCCACCGATCGCAATATTAAATCCGATTGGGAATCCAGCGAAATATTTAGCTCCGTGAGAATTTCTCATGTATACGATCTCGTTAAATTTCAGCCATAAGCATTCAATGATCTCTAATGCCTGCTGTTTATCTAAGATTCCATCTTTGATATCTTTTTCATAATAAGGTGCTAAATGTCTGTCTAATCTTCCTGGTGAAAATGAAGATGCATTGGATTCCATCTGTAAGATAACAAATAAAAACCATGTAGACTGCACTGCTTCGTGGAATGTCTGTACTGGTCTTTCAGAAATATTCTTACAGTTTCTGGCTACTTTGATCATTGTTTGTTTTCTTGTTTCATCTGATTCATTTTCTGCCATATCCATGATCAGATCGTGATAACGGACCATAAAATGTTTGGCACCTTCCATAACGATCTTAACACTCTCATAGAAGTCTTTCTGCCCTTCTTTACATGTCTTTAATTTTTCTTCTGCCTGATCAAGTAGTCCCTGTGGTCCCATCTTTAACCATTTTACACAGTTTGGACAGATATGTCCTTGTGCATGGTCTTTCTGATTGATCTTTACAACTTTAGCGATCTCGTTGATCTCTTTTCCATATCTCTGGTTTAGGACATCTTCTAAGGATTTTCCTTCCCAATATGGTTTGATGACTTTGCGGAATGTTTCAATATCTTCTTGATGCACATTGAAACGATCCTGCGGTCTTGTTGGAAGTGTTTCAAATTCTTTATCGACCCATGTACTTCCACTCTCTGGAAATACAACTCCATAACGGACTCCGGCTGTACGATTTCCAACGATCAGCTCATCCGGTTCTACACGAATCTCCATCTGTTCTAATGCTGACTTTAAAGATTTGGCTCTCTGGATGATTCTTGGATCATCTTCATTTTCCTGATATGTTTTTGTGATGATCAGTGCCTGCTCAATTGATGCATATCTTGGCTCTGACAACATTTTATCTTTTAAATCTTTGATTCGTTGTGTCTGATATAATCCATCCATAGTCTTTGTCCTTTCTATTTTTCTATATGATCTTTGTCTGATATTCTTCTAATTTCTTCTTAATTTCCTCTGAAAGTTCCCTCTCACAGATAACTCCTTCTATGTCATTAAAGGTAGCATATACATAGTTCGCTTTAAAATCAAACTTATTACTTTCCATAACAAGATAGCACTGACTGCTTTTTTGTACTGCATCACGTTTCATAATGCCGTCTTCCGGAACATACGTCGTGATCACATTATTGAAAAGATCCGCACCTACAACGCCCATAAAACAAATATCAAATCGGAAATTTTCCATCATCTGTCTCGTTAATTCACCTAAAAATCCATTCTGACTGCGATTAAACTGCCCACCAAGCAAAATAAAATTTACATTTTTTGTTGTTGTAAATAATTCTGCTATATCAAGCATGCAGCTTACCACTGTAATCTGAAGTTCTCTTTTTATAATTTCTTTTGCCAATTCAATATTCGTCGTTGATGTATCAAGAAATATCATATCTCCATTACGAATCAACTCAACTGCTTTTTTTGCAATCTGTTGTTTTTCTTTTATATTCTTATCTTTTCTTGTCGATACAATATTATTATGTCCTGGATGCAATGTATCAGGGCGAACCGCTCCACCATATGTTCTTTTTAAAAGGTTCTTTACCTCCATACTTGCCAGATCTTTACGAATACAATCCTCTGTTACTTCAAAGCGTTTGCTTAGATCCTTTACTTTCACTTTTTCATTTTCTTCTAGCAAACGTAATATTTCCTGATGTCGTTCTTCTACAAACATTCTTTTTTGTTCCTCCTGTTATAAGATCATGTCATTTTTGAAGCATATTTTGACAACATATATAAATTTCCGTTTCTTTATTGGTTTTTATTGCTATTTATTATTTTATATTATTTTCATCAATTGTCAAGTCACTACTTTCTCGACTATTTTAAATGACAAATTTTTTATACATAAAATACGGAATTTTACAAATACTAAATTAGAATTTTATTCATTGTTCTAAGGAGGTTTGATTTTATTATGGGAAATAAAGTTCTTGATTGCACAGCTTTAACTCTTACGATCATTGGTGCTATTAACTGGGGACTGATCGGATTCTTTCGGTTTGATCTGGTGGCATTTTTGTTTGGTGATATGAGTTGGTTGTCACGTGTAGTTTATGCACTTGTGGGATTGTGTGGATTGTATATGCTGGCGTTTTACCGACATTGTGGGGATGATGCATAAATAAAGGTTATGATAGAAGATTATCCATATGATTCATATGGATAATCTTCATAACTTTAGTTTATTGGCATCTTGAATTGAAAATTTATCTCCTTGTCAAGAAACATCTTTTGACATAGAATATTGTTTGTAACTGGATTCTTTACTTTTAGAAAGGACGAGGTAAATGAAAGTTTTATTATTAAATGGAAGTCCTCGCAAAGCTGGTTGCACTTTTACTGCTTTGACTGAGGTTGCAAATACTTTAAATGCACAGGGAATTGAGACTGAGATTTTTCAGGCTGGAGATCCTTCGATTGAAAATGTGAAGGTTGCAGCTAAGATCATGGAAAAATCTGACGCTTTAGTTATTGGGTCCCCTGTTTACTGGGCTTCTCCTAGTGGTCAGATCATTGAATTTATGGATAAATTCTGTTCTCAGGCTGGTAACTTTATGCTACATAAACCTGCAGCTGCTGTAACTTCCGCACGTCGTGCTGGTACAACTGCAACTTTGGATGTTCTCTTAAAATATCTTGAATATCATCAGATGCCTGTTGTTTCCTCAAACTACTGGAATATGGTTCATGGAAATACTCCTGAAGAAGTAAAACAGGATGAAGAAGGACTCCAGATCATGCGTACATTAGGAAATAACATGGCTTGGCTGCTTCGCTGTATTGAGGCTGGGGCTGCTGCCGGAGTTGAAGTTCCTGCTACTGAAGAGAAAATTAAAACAAACTTTATTCGATAAAATTTTGAGTTTCTTCTTATTATATAATATCTAAATATAAAAACGGAAAGAAAGGTCAGGCTGCCTTTAAGGCAATCTGACCTTTTATAAATGGTGAATATACATTAAGTATAGAAACAAGCTATTTTATAAAAATAGATTTTTATTTACTGTGCATCCTTGATCTTTTTGATCTCCTCGATCATAACAGGAAGCACTTTCATAACATCTCCAACGATTCCGACATTTGCTACATCAAAGATTGGTGCGTCTTCATCTTTGTTGATCGCTACGATGTATCCTGAATTCATGATTCCTGATACATGCTGTGTTGCTCCGGAAATTCCGCAGGCAATGTATAGTTTTGGTGCAACGATCTTTCCAGACTGTCCTACCTGATGGATCTTTGATACCCATCCATCTTCAATGGCTGGTCTTGTTGCTCCGACAACACCGCCTAAAATGTTTGCAAGTTCTTCAACTAATGCGAAGTTTTCCTTGCTTCCCATTCCACGTCCACCAGAAACGATGACTTCTGCTTCTTCTAGGTTGATCGTTTCTGCGATTTCTTTGACGCTTTCTGTGATCTTAGCTTTGACCACATCTTCTGGTACTTTGACTTCTTTTGCAACGACTTCCCCTTCTGATGGGTTCTCAACTTTCTGGAATGCTCCAGAACGAAGAGTCGCTACCTGTGGAGTACTTGTAATCTTTACATCTTCTAACACAGTTCCGCCATATAGTGGGCATGTGTATACAATTTCTCCATCTTCTGCTTTGACAGCTAAGACATCAGATGCACATCCTACACCTAATTTCGCTGCGACTGCTGGTGCGATGTCTTTTCCATCTTGTGTTCCACCGATAAATACTGCTTCTGGATTTTCGTCTTTTACTAACTGTGTTAAAACTGCTGCATATGCATCCAGATTATATTCTTTATAATCTTCGCTATCGACACAGATGACCTGATCGGCACCTGCCTCTGCTACTTTTTTCGCTGCATCTGCTACACCGCTTCCGATAACAACCGCTGTGACTTTCTCAGCATGTTCTTTGGCTGGTGAGAGCATTTCTAATCCAACTTTCACTGGATTTTCTTCTGCAGTTTCTACATATACCATGATATTCTTATATTCTGCCATGTCCTTTGTTCTCCCTTCCTAGAATACTTTGGCATCTGCCATCATAGCGACTGCTTTTAATGCTGAATCTTCTTCTGTTTCTTCCTGAATCTTGATTCCGGCTTCTTTCTTTGCTGGCTCATATAATTTGATCACCTGAACTTTTGCATTGTCTGCACCGACTTTTTCTTTTTCAAGATCCGCAAGATCAGCTTCTTTGATGTCACCGATTGGTTTCTTTCTGGCTGCCATTTTATTCTTGATCGTTGGGTAACGTGGATCATATTCTGGTTTTGTAACAGTAACAACACATGGTGCAGAAGCTTCTACTGTACGATATCCTTCTTCTGTTTCCTGTTTAGCTGTTACTTTGTCACCGTCTAAGGCAATTTCTGTGATATTTGTGATCACTCCGACTCCAAGTTCATCGGCTAACATGATTCCACCTTGTCCAAGTGCGGCATCTGTTGCTTCTTTTCCTGTGAATATCAAGTCGAATTTCTGACCATTATCTGCTTCTAATTTTGCTACTACATTTTTTAAGATATTTGCGATTCCTGTTGTGTCAGAATCTTTGAAAGCATCATCACTTACTAAAAATGCGTGATCTGCTCCAACTGCAAGGCAGTTCTTTAAGGAGTTTTTCGCTCCTTCTTCTCCAACACATACGATGGTTATTTCTCCTTCTGAGGATTCTTTTAATCGTGCTGCCATTTCAAGAGCATAGGTGTCAAATGCATTTACAACAGGTGTAACATTGGCTAAATCCGGTGCTCCATCTGCATTTAAATGGATTTCTACAGAATCATCCGGAACCTGTTTCATACAAACTAAAATGTTCATTGTCTTACTCCTTCTTATTTTTATCTTCCAATTGTATTGTTAGCGATTACGATTCTCTGGATTTCGTTACTTCCTTCGAAGATCTGGAAGATCTTAGCATCTCTTAATAATTTTTCTACTGGATATTCTCTGCTGTATCCATATCCACCAAACATCTGGATTGCTTCAGAAGCTACTTCCATTGCGATATCTGATGCATAGCATTTTGCGATCGCTGCTTCTTTGGAATGTGGTAATCCCATATCCATCTTTGTTAAGGCATGTGCAACCATCTGACGAGCAGTCTCTGTCTTGATTTCCATATCAGCTACTTTAAACTGCATTGCCTGATTTTTGATAACTGGTTTACCAAACTGTACTCTTTCCTTGGCATATGCGATACCTTCGTTGATACCACGCTGTGCGATACCTGTTGCAACGCATCCCATCCATGCTCTTGCCTGGTCTAATGTCTTCATAGCGATTGGGAATCCTCTTCCTTCTTCTCCGATCAGATTTTCTGCTGGAATACGGCAGTCTTCTAATACAACATCACATGTGTTAGATGTACGGATACCCATTTTATTTTCTTCATTTCCTGTGCTTAATCCTGGAGTTCCAGCATCAACTAAGAACATAGAAATTCCTTTTGTACCTTTTGTTTTATCTGTCATTGCTGTGATGCAATAGAAAGATGCGATACCACCATTTGTGATGAAGCATTTTCTTCCATTTAATACCCATTCATCACCATCTTTGACAGCTGTTGTTGTACCTGCACTTGCATCAGATCCTGCTCCTGGTTCTGTTAAACAGAAAGCTCCAAATCCACCATCAATGATCTTCTGGCATACATGTTTTTTCTGTTCTTCATTTCCTGCGATCAGTACTGGTTTTGTTCCTAATCCACTGGCTGAGATTGTTGTTGCAAATCCTGCATCTGCGATAGCCATTTCTTCGATCAGTGCTGCAACGTCAACTCTTGATAATCCTGGTCCACCATATTCTTCTGGTACTTCTAATGAATGTAACTGCATTTCAATGGCTTTGTCATAAATTTCTTTTGGCCATTCTCCACTAACGTCATATGCTTTACACTGTTCTTTTACTTCGTTTTCGCAAAATTCGTGTACATCCTGTAATAAATCTTTTGCTTCCTCTGAAATTAAATATGCCATCTTGATATCCTCCTAAAATTACCTTAAAAAGCTTTGTCTATGTTTTTTGTTTATGTTTGTCTTATTGTTTTTATATAACTTATAATTTGTAACAGATCTTACCTGGATTTAAGATCATATTTGGATCAAATACTTCTTTGACACCTTCCATGATCCTCATCTGAACTGGTCCGAGAGATTCTGCTAGATAATCCATCTTTCCATGTCCGATTCCATGTTCTCCAGAAATCATTCCACCAAATTCTGTTGCTTTTGCATATACTTTATCCATAAAGACTGCAACCTGTTTCTTAAATTCTGCTTCTTCCATGTCATTGCTGCATGCATAGATATGTAAGTTACCATCTCCAGCATGACCAAAGCTCTTAACTCTGAAATCAGCTTCTGCTTCCAATGATTTTGTATATGTTAAGAATTCTGCGATCTTATTTGTTGGAACTACAACGTCGCATTCATCTAACAGTACAGTATCTGCTTCAATCGCCTCAAGTAATGCTCCACGGACAGCCCATGCATCTTTCTTTAAGGCTGGTGTATCAGCAACTAATACATCGATCGCTCCTGCTTCCACTACAACTTCTGCTGCCTGTTCTACGATATCTTCTAACTGTTCTTCAGAATTTCCATCAAATGTTGCCAGTAAATAAGCTCCAACTTCCGTACCTTCCATTTCCTTTGGATAAACCTGTTTTCCAAGGAATTTTTCTGTATCCATTACAACTTCTTTTTCCATGAATTCCAGTGCCTGTGGTGCTAAATGATTCATAAAGAATTTTGGTACTGTTGCGATACAATCTTCCAGATTCTCATAAGGAATGATCAGACTGATCACTGATTTTGGTGCTGGGATCACTTTTAATGTAAGTTCTGTGATAATACCTAATGTACCTTCAGAACCGATCATTAAGTTTAATAAGCTGTATCCTGAACTTGTCTTTGATACAGTAGCTCCAAGTTTCACAATCTCACCTGTTGGAAGTACAACTGTCATAGCTCGTACATAATCTCTTGTACAACCATATTTAACAGCTCTCATACCACCAGCATTTGTTGCTACATTTCCACCAACGGTTGCAAATTTCTCACCTGGATCTGGTGGATATAATAATCCTTGTTTTTCTGCATCCTGAGCAAGATCATTTAAAAGGACTCCTGACTGAATCTTAACTACAAAGTTTTCTTTGTCATATCCAAGAATCTTGTTCATCTTTGTAAGAGAGATCATAACACCGCCACCGATACTTACGGCTCCTCCTACTAATCCTGTTCTTGCACCACTTGGGGTTACAGGAACCTTGTTTTCATTACAAAGTTTTACAACGGCTGCAACTTCTTCTGTCGATGTTGCTTCTACCAAAACTTCTGGTTTTGCTTTTCCGTAGATTGCCATTTCATCATGGGTAAAATCTTCATTGATCTCATCACCCACTAAGACACGTTTCGGAGCGATCTCTTTGAATTTCTCGATCATCTCTGGTGTCACCTTGTTATACTGATACTCACTCATCTATCTTCCTCCTTAAAAGTTAATACCTTTTTTATCTCTTGGAAATGGTGTTCCATTTTCCTAGATCAGTCTTAATCCGAAATAGCAGACAAGACCATAGATCACTGCAAATAGTACGAAATATTTAATAACCTTTGTTAAGATCTCACTTTCTTTTCCAACCGTTGCTGTTGCCGCTGTCGCTACTGCGATACTCTGTGGGGAAATGATCTTTCCTGCGGTACTACCAACTGTATTTGCTGCTACCAGCCAGATCTGGTTGATATTTAATTCTGCTCCTGTACTTGCCTGTAATTTAGAGAACAGAACACTGCTTGATGTAGAACTTCCTGTAACAAATGTTCCAATAGATCCGATCAGTGGTGCAACAAGTGGATAGAAACTTCCTGTTACTCGAACGATAAAATCTGCAATAGACTGTGTCATTCCGCTGTATCCCATGATCTTTGCAGTTGCAAGTACTGCCATAATCGTAATAATTGTTTTTAACATCTGTACGATAGTTTTTCCTAATACACCAAAGATTTCTCCGATCGGACATTTCTGAATGATTCCTCCGATAAATGCTGCTATAAGGATCAAGACTCCTGGTGTTGCAACCCATGTAAATGTATATGGTGCTGCGCCTTCTCCTGTGTAGATCGGTACATTTGATTTGATCGCTGATAATGGATCATGAATCGCTGGTACCAATGTGGATGTCAGTAATAGGAATACCAATACTAAAATAAATGGACTCCATGCAACCAATGCATCTTTGACTGTCAATGATCTTTCGTCTTCTTTTTCTTCGATCTCAACATCAAATTTACTTGATTTACCCTTAAGCATGACTTTCGCTAAGATGATCGTGACTGCCATACTACATACAGATCCAATGACTGCTGGAAGTTCTGCTCCGATAAATTTTGCTGTCAGATACTGTGGAATCAAAAATGAAACTCCAGACATCAATGTAATAAATAAAATTTCTTTATAATCGCCAAGTCCTTTGGCTCCCTCGTGTTTTCCTGTGATGAAAACAAGGAAGAAAGGAACTAAAATTACCATAATTGCTAATTGAAGTACAACGTAAGATGCTGTCATATGAGGACTGAATCCTGTAACATTTGCTGCAGTAACAGTTGGAATTCCGATGGATCCAAATGCAACTGGTGTGGTATTCGCTACCAGACAGATCATTGCTGCAAAAATTGGATCAAATCCGAGTCCGCAAAGGATTCCTGCTGGAATTGCTACGGCTGTTCCGAATCCTGCCATACCTTCCATAAATCCTCCAAATCCCCATGAGATGATAAGAACAAGGATTCTTTTATCCTTTGATACGGAAGTTAACATCTTTTTGATAAGTTCCATGTTTTTCGTATGTACGACCAAGTTGTAAGTAAACACTGCTGCCACGATAACCAGACAGATTGGCCAGATTGCCATTGCAAATCCTTCTAACCCTCCTGTCAGGACATCAATAATCTTCTGCTTCCACAAAAAAAGTGCTTCAACGGCTGTGATAATCAAAGCGATCGGACATGCTACATGACCTGCCATCTTTAATCCGCTTAATGCAATGATCAGCCAGATGATTGGAAGCATCGCTAATAAAAAGTGAATGAACATTCTAGGTTCTCTCCTTTCTTTTCAAATATGAACGGTTCCCGATATCCTATTTTTAGCGTATACGCGACATAGTAAGATTGGTCCTACCAGTTACTGTACTTATATGGTAGGACCAATTTGATAAAAAGTCAAGTTATTTATTTTACAAACATATTTATTTTCTTTGAAAATTGGTATTATTTTTAGTTAAATTGCACAAAAAACAGCATTCTTCTCTTTGGTGGTCCGACCAATTTAAGCCATTTGTAAGAATACTGTTTTTTACTTCTGTATTAAATTTTCATCATTTTTTACAAAATTCGATTTTATTCTTATTTTTTGATCTTTCTTAAACTTATATCCTTTTTCTGCACTTGATCCATAAAACAATCGATAACAGAATGGAAATAATATCCCTTATATCCGCTTTGTATTGATTGTAAACCGAAAGGTAATTTTTTTGTATAACAACCGACGCGCATAAATAATAAAAGGAATGTTGCTTTAATGCAACATTCCTTGAAGTTAACGGGAAAAGTTCTCAAATTTTCCAATCTTACAATTTGCCAATTATAAAATTAAAATTTCTTCTCTAATTCATTCATCTCAGCTAATATCTGCTCCTGCTGTTCATCAAACAAAAGCCCCTTATTATACTGATAATATTTATCGCATCCATTTTCCTTAATAAACCAAACGCTGTAATAATTCACATTCAGTTCAGTTACAAACACAACCATCTCCTGGCTCTGTCCAAAGGCTTCTTCCATAAAATCAAATGCATTGTCTAATGCCTTAGATGTATCTTCAATCTGCTGTTCTAACCTTTCTGGTTCTTTCTTGAATTCTTCGCGGACACGTTCAAATTCTGCATCAGCTTCTAAGTGTTCTGCCTTGCTGATCTGTTCGTACCCTTCTAGAGTCTTGATCACATCAAGCAGCATATGTTCCTGAGCTTTTCCGAGTTTCTCTGTCTTTTTCTTTTCATTAAAATCTTCGTGAATCTCTTTTACCACCTGACTTAATGTTTTTCCTGTTTTTAACTGTTTTAACCAGCCAAATAATTCTGTGACATAGGCATCCTGACGATAAGATTGGGCAAACATTTCGGATAATTTTCCGTTTAATAAACCTACAACACTTAGTTTTTCATCGAATGCTGCAAATTTCAGTCTTCCGATCGTTTCCTGATTCCATTGTCCTTGCAAGATGCGTTCAATACCATAATCTTCTTTGTATTTCTTGTAAAGTTCGTAGTAGTTAGCAAAATCTTTGGCAATCTTTAAATGCTGCAAATACTGGAAAACAACTTCTCTGTCGATGTCTTTTCCTAATTCTTCGTAGACTTTTAACAGCTGAGAAAGATCTTCCCATCCCCTGGCTGTAACAAACGCTTTCCCGTCTACGGTTGTTTCCATACGATAGAAATATTCTTTGCGGATTTCAAGATACGCAAGGATTGCTGGATGGATTCCTGCCTGATATGCGTATTCTTTCCATACTTCATAGTCAGCTTCCACATCGATCTTCTTCATACGGTCCAGTGTTACAACGTCAAAATCACGAACAGATTTGTTGTACTCTGGTGGGTTTCCTGCTGCCACGATGATCCATCCATCTGGTACTTTCTGGTTACCAAACATCTTGCACTGTAGAAACTGAAGCATCGTTGGTGCTAATGTTTCGGATACGCAGTTGATCTCATCGATGAACAAAATTCCCTCTTTATTTCCTGTCTGTTCAATTTTTTCATAAACAGATGCTATGATCTCACTCATCGTATATTCTGTAACAGAATATGTCTGTCCTCCATATTCTTTTTCTCTGATAAATGGCAGTCCGATCGCACTTTGTCTTGTATGATGTGTGATCGTGTAAGCTACCAGACCAATCTCGCATTCTCTTGCAATCTGTTCCATGATCTGTGTTTTTCCAATTCCCGGAGGTCCCATCAGAAGAATTGGACGCTGTCTTATGGATGGGATTTTGTATTCCCCGTAGTTATCTTTTGTTAAATATGCTTCAATGGAATCTTTAATTTCCTGTTTTGCTCTTTTAATGTTCATGTTCTTCTTCTCCTTCATCAAGATCTTCCGCATCAACGATCAGTTTGACCGCCCATGGCGGTACATCTATATCTTCGTATTCTTTCTGCATAAAGATAAATGCAGTCTCATATGATGGTTTCTTCTTTGGATAGGTTCCTTTTCCATCTGTAAAATAGATAAGTCCTTTCAAATGATAAAATTCACCTTGCTCGATCAGCTGATTGACATACTCAAATGCTGGGCGGAAATCTGTTCCACCTTCTCCGATCAATTCCAAATGTTCCATGTATTCTTTTAATTCTTTTTCATCTGTGATCTTCTGATCATTTTGCACCATCTCATCACACTGAATAATATGAATATTTACTTTATGGAAAAAGCTTTCTGCTTCTGTTAATACATCATAAGTTTCCTCCAGAAATTTCTTTACAAGGTCTCCAGAACACGACATTGACGTATCAATAACAATCGCAAAATCTTCTACCTTTTTTACTTCTTTCCATTCTTGTGGTTCGATCAGCGGCATGTTTCCGTACATCGAAAGTCCATAACTGTAAAATATATAATCAAAAGAATCTGGATCAACACTGACTTCTTCTCTTAAAACAGAAAATTTCCTTAAAAATTCTCGGTAATCATAGCGATCTCTGTTTTCAACCTGTACTTGTCCGATCAAATCTCCCGCCTGCTGTGACTCCTCACTTGAAAATGTTTCCATATCTGTTTCTGTTTTTTCACTGATATTTTTCCATTTATTTTCTACTTCCTGATGCAGATCCTGTTTTGGATCTTCCGGCCAGTATTGATGATCATCTACATGAAATTCCATCTGCAGTTCTTTCTGCTTCTTTTCATCCAGCCCTAAAGAGACGAGGTATTTGTAAATTCCCTCTGCCGTAAATACTTTTAACTTCTTTTCAATCTGCCTGTATGTATCTTTTCTAAGCCTTGTCTGTACCATATGGATACATTTTAAATGCCAGTGATCAATAATGGATTCCACTGCAATATCGCAGGAAATATTCCACAATGTTTTGTCCCTTCCTTTTCTTCTTGTTATATGATGAAGAATACAGTGCAAGACCATATGCAGATAAGCTCTGTTCATTCTCACTCTGCTGCTTTTATACATTCCTCCAAGAGCTCCTGGATGATAAAACATACACATTCCATCCGTTCCCACGCCATTTACAGAAGGATCGATCACATAGGCAAAACTGCTCAATGCAACATCTAAAAAACGCATATGGATATATAATTCATTTCTTGTTGTCGCAAGAATCTTTGTCCCAAGTTCACTGAGACGTTCATTGATATTTTCTTCCATTCTCGTCATATCCTTTTATTTTTTATTCTTTTCCTACCTGTTACAATTCAAAAGTTTTCTTTTTCTTTGGAAATCTTTTATGTTGTTCATTCATCAAAAAACTTAAAGGTTCCGTTTTATGTTTTTTTGATGCCCAATCAATCGCTGCTTCAATCCCATCTTTTGTAAAATAATTTTTTTCTGCCATAAACTGTACAAATGGCATCTGGTTCTCTTCCGTCAGATAATTCATCATTTCACACTGATGCTGCTTTATATAGCCTTCATATTGCATCCATGCAAAATCAGACATTCCATATGGCATCAACATACGGCCAGATAAGATTTTCCAGATAATATCTGGATCTTCCTGTACTGCGGCCACTGGAAATACGTCATCATATTTTCGATAATCAATTTCTCCTCTCAAAAAGCTCTGACGATACTGATATCCTGTTCCATGAAAATGTGTTTCTATAATTCTTGCTGGTGTATTCTCTACCGCTTCCTCATAATATTCTGGGTAAAACAAACAGCTTTTTGTACCTTCATTCTTATAATTTATATGCACTTGCAAAGGGAAACGGGTATCCCTTACAACATCACGCAATGCACTTTTTTTATTTTCATAGACATCATAACATATCTTTTGTAATTTGCATCCTGTAAAAATTCCCGCCCCGGTTCTTAAAAGAGAATCTGAAAATCCAAGAGTTGTTAAATTTACACATCCGTAAAACGCATATTTCCCAATCTCAACTGCTGTATGCGGAAGATAAACTTCTTTGACGTTTTCTCCACAAAACATCGGTTCTTCTTCATTTTCAAAAAAATCTTCTCCGATTTTAATTTCCTTTGCTTCGTCTTCTTTTCTTTTGTGCGAAGAAAATGCATAATCACCAATCTTTGTAACTGCCTTTCCTTCAATCTGTGCTGGAATCGTTACCTGTTGCTCCTGGCTGAAACATCGAAGTACTTCAATTCCACCATCTTTTGCATTTCTGTATTGTATCTTGAGCATCGTCTTTTCCTCTGCCTTTCTTTGCCTCTGTATACACTATCCTTATTATAGCCGACTGACAAGAAATAGCAAGAATAGCAAAAAGTAATTTTCATAATATAAATAAAACAGTGGAGAAGGGATGAAAACTTTCGCCTTCATCCCTTCTCCGGAAAATTATATGAGTGTAAATGTTTTAGATTGGCATCTTCCCCTGTCAATCTTCACCAGACGGAAAATGCCAAGAATGTTTGATTTTGATCATCTCCTAGTCAGAACCCTTCAGAAGATATTCTCCTGGATATAATAGTCCAAACTTCTCTGTTGCAGTCTTCTCAATAAATTCTTTTGTCTTAATATATTCTTTCTTCTTCTTTAGTTCATCTTTCTTTTCTTTCTCTTTCTTGATCTGAGCTTCTACCTGTTGCTGCTCTTTCTCAAGTTTCTTTGACTTCTGATGAAGATTCATATAAGCAAATGCCAAGATGACCACAAATACAACCACAATAACCAGAATGACCTTCGTTCTCTGGTCCATATTATTTTGTTTTCTCCTTCGTGCCACTTTGACCACCTCTTTTAGTTTGTTTCTTTAGTGCCATTGTAACGTTTTTTTTCTCTTTTTTCAATCTCCATTTTATATTTCTTTGAATAGAAATCATAGGTTTTGTAATTATCTCATATATAATTTTAAAAATGTTGGTTATCCTTGAAAAAAAATATATAAGCCATGATATGACATATGAACTTATTTTTATATAATATAGAAACATTCCTATAAATATCCCTATAAAAAAAAATCCTCTTAATTCCCCATGATTATATGTACAAAGGAACCAGAAACTTATGACTGCCACAAACATAAAATACAAAATGTCCTCAACTGCTGTAAAAAATAATCCATGTTGAATTACTGCTCGAAATGCCCGCAAAATATCATAGATACCAAGAAGTCCTATCCCAAGCAAAATGGAAGATAAAAAGAACATAAGCGGTGCCGTCACAACCTCTTGCATTATTTTAACAACCTTCCTAAAAATCCTTCTTTCTTTCCATGTTCTTCATCCATATTAGAATATAAAAAGCTGTCGATCTTACCTGTAATCTCCACTTCGCCTTTCTCCACCAACAATTTCTTTACATGAAGATTGATCCCTTTGATCATCAATAATCCCTGATCCGTATCAAGAATGATCTCGTTAAGGTCAAATGAGACAACATCCTTTACTCCTGTGATCACTCCAAGATTTCGGTTTAACAAACTGATCTTATGTGCTCTTACAGGTTGTCTTTCCTCTATCATAAATTAGCTCCTTTCCAAAATGTTTTATACATCTTATGAAAGGAGCCAAAAAAACATACCTATAAAAATTTGTACAGATCTGCCGCTTCATCCTTCTTTACAGTTTCTGCAACAGAAACAACTTCTACGGCTGTCTCTCGATTTCCAAACTGGATATCAATACGATCTCCAGGTTTTACATTCGTTCCGGCTTTGGCCGCTTTGCCATTTACTAACACTCTCCCTGCACTGCAGGCTTCATTCGCGACAGTTCTTCTCTTGATCAATCTTGATACTTTTAAAAATTTGTCCAAACGCATAATATTCTCCTCCCAACTCATCATAGAAAATCATATAGAAAAAACTGCCGGATCTATGAGAACCGGCAGTTTATAATATTAAATGAACATTCTATTCGTTTACAATATCTTTTAAAGCTTTTCCTGCTTTGAATTTAGGTGCTTTAGAAGCAGCAATACTCATCATCTCTCCTGTACGAGGGTTTCTTCCTTCTCGTGCAGCTCTTTCTGTTACTTCAAAAGTTCCAAATCCTACTAACTGGATTTTCTCACCTTTCTTTAATTCTTCAGCTACTACATCTGTGAAAGCTTTTAATGCCTTTTCTGCATCTTTTTTAGACAATTCTGTTTTCTTTGCAATTGCTGCAACTAATTCTGTCTTGTTCATTAAATTTTCCTCCTAATCTCAAATCAAACATATTCGTTTATGTCTGTGAATTTGCATAAGATAATTCTATAGTCTTTCCTCATCTAAGTCAAGTAAAAACTTCAAATAAAGCACGATTTTATGCTGTCTTCTGGCTTTTTCTTTCGCTTTTTTATAGAACTGTGTTATAATGTGTGAAAACGACAAAAATCAATGATTAAGTGTCTGACAAATCTAAAAATTAAGAAAGAGGATAACTATGATTCAATTAGGTAAATTTCAAGATTTATACATTGTAAAAAGAAAGGATTTTGGCGTATACGTTAATGACCAAAAAGATGTGACAGAAGGAAGTATTCTTCTTCCTGCCAAACAGGTTCCAGAACATGCAAAAATCGGAGATAAAATTTCTTGTTTTGTATACAAAGATTCTGAAGACCGTCCGATTGCAACCGTTCATATTCCAAAGATCACTTTAGGTGCGATCCGTCCACTCCGCGTCAAAGAAGTCAGCAAGATCGGTGCCTTTCTGGACTGGGGTTTAGAAAAAGATCTGTTTCTTCCTTTTAAAGAACAGTTAGGTCATATCCGTCCAAACAAAGAATATCTTGTATCTCTTTATATCGATAAAAGTAATCGTCTTTGTGCAACAATGAAGATTGGTAAATTACTATCTACTGAGCATAATTTTAAAGTGAATGACTGGGTACACGCTACAGTGTATAATATCAATCCTGACCATGGCGCTTTTGTTGCTGTTGAAGATCAGTTCCTTGGTCGTATTCCAAAACGTGAGATTCACAATAAGATTTCTATTGGTGAGCAGCTACGCCTTCGTGTCACAAAAGTTGCTGATGACGGTAAATTATCTTTAAGCCCTCATGAGAAAGCTTATCTGCAGATTGACCGTGATGCAAAATTAGTCATGGAAACGATTGAAAGCTATGATGGACGTCTTCCATTTAATGATAAAGCAAGACCTGCTACGATCGAACGTGAACTTGGTCTTAGCAAAGCCGCCTTCAAGCGTGCTGTTGGCCGCCTGTTAAAAGATGGTATGATCACGATCACTGATAATGGCATTTTAAAAAAATAATGAGGTAACTCTATGAACTATATAAAATCAGCTGGTTTTTTCAGCATTTTTTATGTAATCCTGTATTTCGGTCTTTCCATAGGATTGAGATTTTTTATTACAGACAGTGATCTGTTTACTGGATTATTTTATGTTGTTTTACTGGCTGCTACCTTGATCTATCTTAAGATCTGTGGCGATGATATTAAAACAACCTTACGGATTCATCCGATTCATATTGGATCGTTTTTTCTTATCATACTTCTAGCATTTACGATCCGTCCGGTTGCCGGATTCATTACACTGATCGCAAATTTATTTTTTAAAGATATGACAACAACAACGATGACTCAAAAGGTAATGCAAAATCTTTCATTATCTATCCTTACGACAGCATTTCTTCCAGGACTTGTAGAAGAGACGATCTTTCGTGGCGTTGTTTATTCCAGAGTCCGCAAGGCTAATCCGATCAAAGGAATTTTGCTAAGTGCTTTGTTCTTTGGAATTGCCCATATGAACTTTCAACAGTTTTGTTATGCTTTTTTTCTTGGAATCGTCTTTGGCTTCCTGATCGAAGCCTCTGATTCCATCCTATCTTCTATGACTGCTCATATGGTTTTTAATGGATCATCACTATTATTGACTTATCTGCTATCAAAAACCGATATCTTTAATACAGCTGCCAACACGGCTTCTGGCAATGTCTCAAGCACAGATCTTACAACGATCATTGCCTCCATTCCAATGGCTCTGATCGGACTTGTATTAAGTATTCTGCTGATCATTGCAATCGCTTATTTAAATGGCCGCCTTGGATATATGAAAACATGGTTTTATAAACAATACCGTGCTTCATGGCCAAAAGAGAAATCCGCTGGTTTTTCTTTTTTTGCCGCAGTTGGTGTTTGTTTTCTATTTTCTATTTTAATGGAAATTTCTGCTCATATTATATGACATCAAAAAAGAACTCCTTTAGCTAAAAGGGGTTCTTTATTTTTTTACATTCTTAACCAGATAATAATTAAGATCACAATATCCAGCACTCGTATTTGCTCCTGAAACAGAGGCTTTACTTGTATACTGCCACATATCATAGCGGAAAGGTACAGACGGTCTGTTTGCCTTTGTATAATGTGCTACCCATATTTTATACGACTTGATCTTATGATATTCAAAAAATCTTTTTAACGCTGAGGCTCCTGAATATACCATTGGTTCATATCCTGCATCTTTCAGTGCATCACAAAATGTTGTTGTGATTGCCGTGACATTACTTCTACCTGTCTGAAATGTTGCCTCTTCTTCAATATCGAATGCAACTGGAAGATCCAGATCTTCTGGAGTAATTCCCTGCTCTTTTAAAAGGCTTAGACAATGCTTTGCTTCTTTCTTCGCATCCTGTGTTGTCTTCGCATAAGAATAATAATAAATACCTCTGTGGATTGATGCATACCCTGCATTGCGAAAATTAGTACTGAATCTACTGTCCTTGCTTCCTTTTTTATTCTGATCGATTCCAGAGCCAATCTTTAACATTGCATGATTGATCTTCTGATCCTTTACTTTCTTCCAATTTACTGTTCCGTTATAAGATGAGACATCGATCACCTTGATCTTTCCACGATCTATATATGTTTCTATTGGTAATCCGATCGTCTGAACAATCCATAGGAACACAATTGCAAATAATATCAGAACCGCTGAAATAGCTTTTAATTCTCTTTTATTCTTCTTGGTTAGTTTCATTTTCTTCATCTTATGCCTGACACTTTCTAAATATATTTACTATTCTTCTGCAGCATGTACATAAGTCCTGTTGTCTTCCCCCTCATAGCTGCATGTCACAAATGTATAAATATGGCTGTCATTGATCCTGGATGTCTTGATCGTTTGTTCGCTCATACTTTCAATCTTCTTTATATATGCTTTCTTTTGTTTGTCATTTGCAAATGTAACCGGAATCTTATTCTGGGCTTTCTGTGCATACGCACTGATCACCTTCAAATGTATTGTCCTGTCTGGCGTAAATATCATGATCTCATTATGTTTTTTCAAAAAAGATTTCTCTCTGAATTTGAGAAGCTGTGCAAACATCGTCCCATTCTTCATATGATGTCCATAGATAATATTATTGTCTGAAGTAAAATCTTTCTTGCAGTTGTTATCTAAAAAAACAGTTCCTGAACTGCTTTTCTTCTTATTAAAATCCTGATGTAGATATTCCTCATTATCCTTTCCCTGAACGATCGGATAATCAATCGTCGTGCCCCTGATATAAATCCAGCCTGCAATATCCTGATTTTGTGATTTCAGCTTCTTAAAATCAATCTTTCGCTTATTCTTTGATATCTTAACATTTTCCTTTGCAATCTTGCTGTATGTATCTTTTGCTTTCTTATACGATCTGTAATATCCATACAGTTTCCATGTACTGATGCAAAATATAAAAATACATATGATAAGAAGTATATTATTTATCATTCTTTTCATAATACTTTTCTCCTCTTTGTTTTTTCATACTCTTACTATAACAGAAAAAGTATTTGATTTCATTGAATGAAACCAAATACTTTCTTAATTTTTCTATAAATTATTAAATTTTAATTAAAGCTCTATTTCATCTTTAACACGAAATACACATCTTCTCTCGATGACTCCAATCTCTTCTAATGTTGTCATCATGCGGTATACAGTTGCCATTCCAATGGAGGGATCTCGTTTGACTGCTTCGTAATAAATCTCTTTACAGCACTCCCAGTCTCCATTCAGGATGACATCTAAAAGAATCTTTCGCTGTTGTGTGATTCTCTTACCACTCTGTTGTAGTGCTCTTTCTACTTGCTCTTGACACATCCTGTTTTCCACCTTGTCTTACTATTGTATGCATAAATGCGGGATAAAGTCTATGGCATGACACTTTATCTCGCATTCATACTACATAAATGATTATACTATATAAAGGTCGTCTTGATGAGTTAGTCTCATCTAATTACATATATAAGGTTAGCATTGTCTAACTGTTTTGTCAATACTTTTTATCAACTTTTCTTGTTTTTTTGCGGTATTTTTTTCTCATGTGCTTCCATTGAAAAGCCATCTTGTTTATGTTAGAATAATAACTAAAATAAACATATCTTCTTAATCAGAGATATAATATTAGTAAGGAGGAATCTTTTTGAAAATACAAGAATCCGCTGAAAATTATTTGGAAGCAATTTTAATTTTGAAACAAAACAAAGGGTCTGTAAGATCCATTGATATTGCTCATTATTTAAACTTCTCTAAACCGAGTGTCAGCATTGCCATGAAGAATCTTCGTAATTCTGAACTGATCACTGTTGATTCTGATGGATTTATTTCTTTGACTGATGCCGGACATGAGATCGCTGAAACTATTTTTGAGCGTCATACCGTTTTATCTAACATGCTTATAAACCTTGGGGTTCCTGCTGATATTGCAGCAGAAGATGCCTGTCGTATGGAACATGTGATCAGTCCTGAAAGTTTTCGTGCAATTAAAGATCATCTAAATTCTCAGACCCACATTGATGCACTAAGCAGTCAGGATAAATAATTTAAAATGAAAGCACTTTTTATTTCTTTACAGATTTCAAAAGTGCTTTTTTACTGTCTATGAAAGTGATACGACTTTATATCCTGCTTCTTCTACTGCATTTCTAAGCTCAATATTACTTAATTCACGATCGTATGAAATGATTGCTTCGTTATCTTTTAAAGATACTTTTGCAGAAGCTCCAGGAACTTTATTGATCGCATTTGTCACATTGTTAACACAATGCTCACAAGTCATGCCTTTGATCTTCATGATCTTTGTTCCCATCACAGGACCATCTAAATGTTTCTCTTTTGCTTTCTTTATACTTCCTGATCCACCGCCACAGCAAGGACTTTCTCCCTGCATATGTTTCTTTGTCTGTTTGAGTGCAAAAACTGCAATGACAATAAGGATCAGTACAATAATAATATCTGCCATTTTATGTTATCCCCTTTTTATTATTTATTTAGTAATTTACGGATCAGTTTATAAAGCTGGTATCCGATCACCCCGATAAGATATAATCCAATAAAGATTGCAAATGCATAAAACATAGAACCTGTTGAATTTCCCATTGCTGATTACCTTCCTTTTTTCTTGACTGATGAATCCTTCACCTGAAAACTGCTGCATCCTGAGCAGCCTGCACAGTTGCCTCCACATCCGCCTTGTTTCTTCTTCTGCACCTGTTTATAAATAACAAATGCACAATATGCAATGATCAATAACAATATGATAATACTTACTGGATTCATAATCGTCCCTCCTTTATATCATATCTTTTTTATATGAAATTCTATAAGCAAGAAGCCGGATGTTTACACATCCAGCCCCTCTATTATATACCATTTTGACTACGCCTGAACAGATCTCTTTGAATATACCTTCTGATCTTTATATGGATCTGGTCTGAATAGCAGGAATAACATTACAAGCAATAATACGATACCTACTGCTGTTCCTACTG
Source organism: Anaerostipes sp. Marseille-Q3525 (assembly GCF_018223505.1). Classification (NCBI taxonomy): domain Bacteria; kingdom Bacillati; phylum Bacillota; class Clostridia; order Lachnospirales; family Lachnospiraceae; genus Anaerostipes; species Anaerostipes sp. Marseille-Q3525. The sequence continues at coordinate 70,273 of NZ_JAGTTT010000002.1, read as the reverse complement.
TAAATGCTCCACCTGTTGCAAATGTACCGATCTGATATACGATCAGCGTTACAACATAAGCAAAAATATTCTGGAAAAGAATCGCAAACCAGAACCATTTTCTAGACTGCATTTCTTTTGCCATTGTAGAGATTGCTGCTAAACATGGAGAGTCTAACAGGTTAAACAGTAAGAATGAAAATGCTGCTACAGCACTTGGGAACCAAGTTCTTACTGCTTCTGCTACTGTGACAGCATCTTCTGATGCATCTCCAGTTACGTTTGCAAGTACACCCATTGTTGTTACGATAGACTCTTTTGCTGAGAATCCTGATAAAGAAGCTGCAACAGCTTTCCAGTTGTCAAATCCAAGTGGTGCAAAGATTGGTGCGATCGCTCCACCGATAACTGCTAATAAACTGTTTCCTGGATCTTCAACAGCTCCGAATGAACCATTGACGAATCCATATCCACCTAAGAACCACATAACAACACAAGCTAAGAACAGGATTGTTCCGGCTTTGATGATGAATCCTTTTAATCTTTCCCATACATGAAGTAATACTGTCTTAGCAGATGGGATATGATACTGTGGAAGTTCCATTACGAATGGAGCTGGTTTTCCAGAGAATGGTTTTGTCTTCTTTAAGATGATTGCTGCAACTAATACGGCTACGATACCAATGAAGTACATACATGGTGCCATTAATCCACCTGCTTTATAACTTCCTGTTGCATAACTTGTCATAACACCACCCATCATAGCGATAACTGGAAGTTTCGCTCCACATGGAATGAATGTTGCTGTCATAATTGTCAGTCGTCTATCGTTGTCTTGTTCGATCGTCTTAGATGCCATGATACCAGGGATTCCACATCCTGAAGAAATCAGTAATGGAATGAAGGATTTACCTGATAATCCGAAGTGGCGGAATACACGGTCCATTACGAACGCAATACGTACCATATATCCACAGTCTTCTAAGATAGACAGGAATAAGAATAAGATCGCCATCTGAGGAACGAATCCAAGGACAGCTCCTAAACCACCAATGATACCATTAACGATCAGATCCTGAATTGTTGCACTTGCACCGATTCCTGCTAAGAAATTCTGTGCTGCTGGCTGGATCATCTCAGCTACAAATGTATCATTTGTCCAATCTGTTACTAATGTACCGATCGTTGTTACAGAAATATAATATACAACAAACATGATCGCAATAAAGATTGGAATACCTAAGATACGGTTTGTCACGATACGGTCAATCTTATCAGAGATCGTTAACTTTTCTCCGCTCTTCTTCACTGTAGTAGAAACGATCTTCTGAATGAACTGATAACGTCCATCTGTTACGATACTTTCCATATCATCGTCTTCGGCTTTTTCAATCTTTGTTCTGTTATCTTCTATAACTTTTGCACCATTTCCTGAAAGTGCTACGCTTTCTGCTACTTTGCTGTCATTTTCCAGGAATTTTACTGCATACCATCTTCTCTTATCTTCAGAAATAGATGATGGAAGTACATTTTTAACTTCTGCGATCGCTGCTTCTAAATCTTTAGGAAAGATCTCTTTTGGAAGATCTACGGTATTCTTCTTCGCAACTTTGATCGCTTCTTCTACTACTTCGTCAAGACCTTTTCCTTTTAATGCGGATGTCTCAACGATTGGACAGTTTAATAACATAGAAAGACGTTCCACATCAATTTTGATTCCACGTTTTTCTAATAAGTCTGCCATATTCAAAGCGATGACAACTGGTACACCAGTTTCGATCAGCTGTGTTGTCAGATATAAGTTTCTTTCGATATTTGTTGCATCAACTAAGTCGATGATAACATCTGGATCTTCATTTAATAAGAAGTCTCGGCTGACTACTTCTTCTAATGTGTATGGTGAAAGAGAATAGATACCAGGAAGGTCAGTGATCGTGATGTCTTCCCCTTTTCTCTTTCCTTTTAATTTACCTTCTTTTTTTTCTACGGTAACACCTGGCCAGTTACCAACATACTGGTTAGCTCCTGTCAGGGCGTTGAACATGGTAGTTTTACCACAGTTCGGGTTACCCGCAAGTGCGATATTAATAGCCATTTCTTTTTACCTCCCTAGGGGAATTACTTCCCTCTTAAATAATAGCTTTTCTCGATATTAGATATTACTAACTTTTATTAGATACTACTAACTCTTATGTATTAAGCTTCTTTAACTAATACACACTGAGCATCATTCTTTCTTACAGAAAGTTCGTATCCTCTGACCGTAATTTCAACAGGATCTCCTAGAGGTGCTACTTTACGAATAAATAATTCACTTCCTTTTGTGATTCCCATATCCATAATACGACGTTTGTAAGCACTGTCACCTTCAATCTTAGCAACTACAACTGTGCTTCCAACTGCTGCGTCTCCTAAAGTCATGGTCATATCTCCTTTCTTCTCAATATTTCATTGTCTTCAAATCTATCAAGCATCTATCAAATAAACCGCTACATGGCAATTTATTCCCATAAATGCAATATAACAAACATATTAAACCATAATATGTCTAGCCATATCCTTATTAATAGCAACTCTGGAGTCTTTAATGTTCACAATGACATTTCCTCCGATTGCTGATAATACAGTTACTTCTGCTCCCTGTACAAAACCAAGATTTGCTAAAAATCTTCTCGTTTCTTCACTTCCACCGATTCTCTGAATTGTACATGTTTCTCCAATTCCAACCATAATCAAAGGCATAATATCTTCCCCTTTTTCTCTATTATTGTTAGTTGTAACTATCTTTTGTTAGTGTAAACTAATTTTCTTTTACAATTTGTTAGTATATTCTAACTTCAAAATACTGTCAAGGGGTTTTTATGTTTTTCTACTTATGCAATTTCACAACGTTGCTCTAAAATTTCTGTTAATGCAGCCTGACTGCTTGAGTGACTTCTTACTACTTCAATATTTTTATTCTTTGCTTCACTGACAGCACAACGTACCATTTTGTGTGAAACTGTGTTCGTAAATAATACGACTAAATCCGGATTCCCAATTTTCTTATTCAGACATGATGGCATCTGTGTAAATATCTTTGCCTTGCAGTTATGCTTCTTACAGATTGTTTCATACTGACGTACCATGCGGTCATGTCCTCCAATAATTACAATACTCATTTTGTATTTCCTCCTTCTAGATATTCTCTTGCTGTTTTTAATACAGCCGGACATATGATCCATACGCCCGGCTGTTTATTTTCTTATTCTTTATTTATAAATTAAATTGCTGCCAGCTGTTTACCCATGGCTTTTAATTCGTCCTGAGCATCAGCATCTGGAGCTTCCTGACAGATTGCGTCTTCTCCGCCAACAACAGTTGCTCCTGCTCCTTCCATCTGCTCTACCCAGTTTCTCATCCATTCTCCGTCTCCCCATCCGTAAGATCCGAATAATCCGATTGTTTTTCCTGAAGCGAATCCGCAGACTTCTTCAACAAATGGTTCCATTGTTGATTCTTCTAACTGTTCAACTCCCATAGATGGGCATCCAAGTGCAAATGCTTTTGCATCTTTTAAATCTGCTGCGCTGATATCGTCTACAGAAACAACTTTTGCCTCAGCTCCGCCTTCTTTGATTCCCTCTGCAACATATTCTGCCATCTCTGCTGTGTTTCCTGTTCCTGTCCAAAATGCAACGATTACTTCGCTCATGACTTATCCTCCTAATGATTGTCTTTCTTTTTTGTTTAAGTGTTTTATTTTTAGTTAAGCATACCTAGGTACCTGATAATTTGTGTACATGTCGACGAGTTCTTTAAAACTCTTTCCGTATTCCACAAGTTTGACCATCTGGAAACGAACTTTATCATAAACTTCAAAGACCTTTTTCGTCTGTGAAAGATTGTCGTAAACCTTCCAGTAGCTACAATATAAACAATTTTGTCCGTGATTTTTGATAAATCCGATCACATCACATAATGGATATCCGAGAATCAAGCCAAGCTCATGTGGAAAATCCGCCTGCCCTGCTTTATAAAGCCTGTAACGATTCTTAAGTGTATAAAGGATATTTTGAATCTGAAAGGATGAATAGCCGCAGTGTTTTAAAAATCTTTGATTTTCTGGATCCATCAGATACTGGTTGACCTGCTGTTCACGATACAGCAGCCAGAGACATTTTCCATTCCCTGAATAGATCAGTCCACATTTGATCTCACTTCCCGCAAGTGACTGAATCAATTCTTTTGAATCAATATAGTCGAGAGTTACTGCATTGGATGGCTTTAATCCCGCAAGCACAGGTGCACAGTGCATCGCCATCTGCATCTGCATACATTTTTTCCATTTTACCTGACTTAATTCTACTTGATATCTCATCGGTTCCTCCTTAGGTTAGTCTTAACTAACTATCTGCATCATACACCCTTATGATGCATTTGTCTATAGTAAAAAATGAGAAGATTTATCACTACATTCCTTTGTAGTCATTAATCTTCCCATCTTTGTATTTTTTATTCTGTTTATTTTTTATTCTGTTTTGAATTATCCGATCAGTTGATCTAAACGATCATATGCTTCTTTGATCGCTCTTCCTTGTTCTTCTGTAATATTCTGTGGTTTGATCCGCTTCATAGAATGTTTCAAGTCGCTGATCGCTGATTTTAATTCTGATTTCTGTTCTCTTGATAATTCTTTTTTATGCTGGGCTAAATATGCTTCTCCTTTGTACAACATATTTTGCCCTTCATTATAACTTTCGATCGCGTCACGTTTTTCCTGATCTTCTGATTCATACGCTTTTGCATCTTCCATAGCTCGTTCAATATCTTTATCAGACATATTAGAACTTGCTGTGATCGTGATCGATTGTTCTTTACCTGTTGCAAGATCTTTCGCTGATACATTCAGAATTCCGTTTACGTCAATATCAAATGTTACTTCAATCTGTGGAACTCCTCGCATGGCTCTCTTGATTCCTTTTAATTTAAAGGTTCCAAGTACCTGATTATCTCTTGCCATGGCACGTTCTCCCTGCAAAACCTTAATTTCTACAGTTGTCTGAAAGTTCATTGCTGTTGTAAATATCTGGCTGTATCTTGTCGGGATCGTAGAATTTCGCTCGATCAGTCTTGTAGCAACTCCACCTGCTGTCTCTATGGATAAAGAAAGTGGTGTGACATCCATTAATAAGATTTCATTTAATCCAGCTTCTCCTGCGATCTTTCCACCCTGGATCGCTGCTCCTAAGGCTACGCACTCATCTGGATTCATGTTCTTGCTCGGCTCTTTTCCAGTTAGCTGTCTGACTTTCTCAGATACTGCTGGCATTCTTGTTGAGCCACCAACTAAAAGCACCATATGCAGCTCATTTGTACTGATTCCTGCATCCGATAATGCCTGATGAACTGGCCCTGCTGTCTGTTCGATCAGATCTGCTGTCAACTCTTCAAATTTAGCACGTGTTAACGTAATATCCATATGTTTTGGGCCATCATTGCCTACAGCGATAAATGGAAGGTTTACCTGTACTGTCATAGAAGATGAAAGTTCTTTTTTGGCCTTCTCTGCTTCTTCTTTGACTCTTTGCATTGCTGTCTGATCTTTGGACAGATCGATTCCTTCTGTTTTCTTAAATTCCCCGATCAGATAATTCATCACTCTCTGGTCAAAATCATCTCCACCCAGATGATTATTTCCTGCGGTTGCCAATACTTCAACTACACCGTCTCCGATTTCGATCACTGATACGTCGAACGTTCCTCCACCCAGGTCATAAACCATGATCTTTTGGGATACAGATTTATCAAGGCCATAGGCTAATGCTGCAGATGTTGGTTCATTGATAATACGTTCTACCTGAAGTCCCGCGATCTTTCCGGCATTCTTAGTTGCCTGTCTTTGTGCATCACTAAAATAAGCCGGAACTGTGATCACAGCTTTTGTTACTTCTTCCCCTAAATAGCTTTCTGCATCTTTCTTAAGCTTTGTTAATATCATTGCTGAAATCTCTTCTGGCGTATATTTCTTTCCATCGATCTTCACCTTTCGGTCAGTTCCCATCTGACGTTTTACAGATGCTACCGTGCGGCTTACATTGGTTACTGCCTGGCGTTTAGCTGGATCTCCGACTAAACGTTCTCCATTCTTTGAAAATGCAACGATCGATGGAGTTGTTCTTCCACCTTCTGCATTCGGAATAACAACTGGTACGCCGCCTTCCATTACGGCAACACAGGAGTTTGTTGTTCCTAAATCTATTCCGATAATCTTACTCATTGTTTCTTTCCTCCTAATTTATGCTGATCTATTTATCGGTCTATAAGGATCAGCACCAGTATCTGCCACCAAAACAACAGTTACACATCAGATTCAGCATACAGATCTTCATACACCAGTCTCCACCTGTAGAGTATGGATTCTGATAGGTGCTTTGTCGCTGCTGATACCAGGAACCATTTCCTTCTAACTGATTTAATAACATCTGATATTCATAGTTGTTTGGTTCCATGGAAACTGCCTGTCTGGCATGTTCCATGGCAGTCACGTTATTTCCAAGCCCTTGGTTTGCTGCTGCACTGTAATAATACCATCTGGCATTTCTTCTTGCTGGTTCCATTCCATCTAAGACATTTCTTGCCTCTTGATAATATCCATTCCTTACATAGTTACCTGCTGCTCTTAAATGAGTATCTTTTTCATATCCGGTTGTTGACTGTTGCTGCTGCCCACCGCCATTTGTATAATATCCACCAAAATTGCCAAAAATATCTTCAAACGGGTTCCATTCTCCATAAGGATTTCCCTGTTGGTTTCCATATGGATTCCCTTGGCCTCCATAAGGATTTCCCTGACTTTGATAGCCACCACTCTGACCTTGATAACCTCCATAAGAACTCTGGCTGTATCCGCTTGTTTTTTCTTTCATTACCTGCTGATACGCCTGCTGGATCTGTTTAAATTTCTCTTCTGCCGCTTTGGGATTATCAAGATTTGCATCTGGATGATATTTCCTACTCAGCCTTTTATATGCTTTTTTTATTTCTTCTTCCGAAGCACCTCTTTGCACTCCTAGAATTTCATATGGATCAGACATTGTTTTCTTCCTTTTCTTTTTCTCTTTTCTCTCGCACCTGTTCGTATCGGTACCATACTCCGGAATATAAGACATTTCTTAAAATATCAATATCATCGATCAATGGCAGTTGTTCAAATGTCTTAGAACATTCTGCCATCATCATTGTCAGAATCTTATGGATGATATCTTCAAATTCCGGTTTCTTATATAATTGTTTCAGTGGATTGTAATTGTGATTCTTAAGATCATCTTCAATATCTTCGTATGCATCCATCAGATAAATAAATTTGCCAAGGAAAAATCCAAATCTTGACAATAATTCTTTCCATTCATCATCTTGATACAGCATAATCTCTGCCATGATCTGTCCAAACATTCCAGACATCTGATCGATATCCTGATTATCTTTTTGTTCCTCTTTTGAAAGTTCATCTAACAAATGACTAATCTTTTTCCACTTTTCTCTATAAAAATTTCTGGAAAATCCACTCTTGTGATATAAGATCTTCTCTAGTACAAGTTGTTTTAACTTACGGTCATCATTCCAATCATCTTTACATTTGTAATAAGTCAGAAGAATATTCATATGTGCAACATAATCAGTAATATCATTGACTCTTGTATCATGTTTCTGAAATGGATGTGTGATGCAACGTTCCTTGCTTCTTGTCGTTTCTGGTTCATAAAGACTTGTTAATACCATCAAAACAAAAGTCATATCATAAGATAATGTGATCTGGCCAAACTTTCCATAATGTTGTTTTAGTTTCTTGCACAAACCACAGTAATATCCGTGATAAACATCAAATTCACGAAATTTCATCTCTGGTTTATTGACAATGATATAGCCAAACATCTTAACTCCTCTTTATAAATGTTGTACGACACTTTGGACAACGCACTTCAATCTTTCCTTTTCCTCTAGGAATCCTGATCTTCTGTCCACATCCTGGGCACTTGTAGATATGATAATTCTTCATCTGCTGTGCATTATATTTTCTGTTACTCCAGAAACCACGCATATTGGATGTCTTGTTTAAAAACCATCGATTTTCTTCAGATCGCTTATAAATATTTCTGGAAAACATTCTGATATAGCAATAGATCAATAATGCTAATGCGATCCAATAAAAAATACGGCTTAATGAAACAACGCCGCCAAATATGATTCTTCCTGTAAATAGTGATAGTACGAATGCTGCTAAAATGATCTTCATCAAAAAGCGGTTCAGATCGTCATTTCCGTATCTTCCCTGCATAAACTGATTTAATTTATCTCTCATAGACGTTCTCCTTCTTTGATATCTGTTCTATTATAGATATCACATTTAAGTATAATGGTAATTATACGCAAACCACGTGAGAATAGCAATGAAATAGTTGTAAAGAAATTATAAAATAAAATTTATAATTGAAGTGAATGCCTGCAGTGATCTCACTGCAGGTATTCTTCTAGGATCTTCTTTGTTTTATTGACCACATATCCACTTCCGCCTCGTTTTTTTACATCTTCTGTCATGGATACCAGTTCCAGGGATTCTTTATATTCTGTCTTTGGCATGATCGTTACAAACCATCCAAGTTCTGTTCCCTTCGTGTCTGTCTGCGACTGCTTGATCTCTGCAGTTCCGGTCTTACCTTTTAGATCAATACCATCGATCTGTGCAGCATGTCCCGTTCCATTTGGATTGCTGATCACTTGTTTCATTGCATCATTGACTGTTTTTACTGCATCATTTGAAAATACATGTTCTTTTAATACTTGCTTTTTACTGCCTTTTTGTTTGATCAGATATGGTTTTAGCATATTTCCTTTATTTGAAAATGCTGTATAGATCGTTGCCATATGTACTGGATTGACCATCATCTCTCCCTGCCCATATCCACTGTCTGCCAGCTGGATCTCTGACGTAAATCCTTCATTTCCATAAGATGATGCTGTTAGTCCGAATGTAAAATCCAAGTTTTTTTCAAACAAAAGATTATCAAACTGGTCTTTTAAAGTGTCTTTTCCAATCTTTAATGCTGCTTTCGCAAAATAAATATTGTCTGAATAGATCAACGCATTCCTTACATTGTGCCCACTATAGTCGTGCAAAGTCGTCACATAATATCCACCCCAGCTTTTATTCTTCTGCCAGCGTTTTCCACTATTGCCAAAGTCATCGAATGCACTGAATTTATTCTGGCTTAATCCGATCGCTGCAATGATCGGTTTTAAAGATGACCCTGGGGCAAAGATTCCTTTGAAACGATTCTGCATAGGATGTCTTGGATCATTATTGATCTTATTCCATTTCTCCGGTGTCATTCCAAGGATAAATGCCTGCGCATCATAAGAAGGCGTGCTTACCAATGCTTTCACTTCTCCCGTTGTCGGATTCATTGCTACATGTGCACTCTTATCCTTTTTATATTGTTCATAAATGGATTTCTGAAGCTTACTGTCGATCGTTGTATTTAAACTTTGTCCATCAATCTGAGCTTTCACTGCCAGTAACTGCTTTTTCTGTCCATTGGCATCTACTATATATATCTCTAAACCATCTGTTCCACTGAGCTGCTTATTATAAAGCTTTTCAAGTCCTGCTTTTCCTTCCCCATTCTGCAGATATCCTACCAGATGGGCTGCGGATTCACCTAATGGATAGATTCTTCCTGTCTCTGTCGATATAATGATTCCTTTGACATCTAACAGATCACTGGAATATTCTTTTAATTTTACCAATGGAACAAAAGAATCTTTTGTTACCCATTTTTGTTCCAGCTTTTTTTGAATTTCTTCTTTGGAAATTCCAAGTTTCTTCGAAGCAAGTTTTACAGAATCAGAATCCATTTTTTTTGGCACAAACCCTACTGAATAGATCTTTCCCTGTATAGCAAGTGCATTCCCACTAGCATCTTTTATCGTTCCTCGTTTCGCATGTAGCGTCTTGACCCTTACTTTATCTTCCGCACCAAGTTGTGGAAAGATGACAGAATCATCCCATTCCATACGGTATCTTCTTCTTTCTTTTACAAAGATTGTTTTGTTATTATAAGATATAACTCCCGCATTTGTCCTCATTTTGACACGATAAGTAACGGTTGTTTCTCTCTTCTTGGACGTTACCACTGCTTCAAGTGTTTTCATTCCAATACCCTGATATATATTTTTATTCCTTTTTATAAATTCTTTCTTTGAAATTCCTTTTTGACTGTCTTTATCCAGAAGATCATACATCTTATCATATTCTCCATCTTCTGCATACGACATATATTTTAATAAAGTTTCTCCTGGATTCATTGCGATATTATTCTTATAAAATAATACAGCCCCCGCCCCAGCGAGCACTAGTGCAAATCCAATTGCTATATTTTTTACTATATTTTTACCATTCATATAGGTCCCGTCTCCTGTTTTCAAATACAGGATTTGCCTTTCTTACTATCTTGATCTGTTCTAGATCAATTGCAGCAAAAAGAAGTTCTTCTCGTTCCACTCCTTGATACAACCGATCACCATCTGGCCCAAATCCGGTGCTTCTTCCCATATAATGTTTTTCACTGTAATGGCAGCATCCAAGTACATACATTTCATTTTCAATAGCTCTTGCACGAAGAAGACTTTCCCATTGTATAAATTTATTCTCTCCCTTTACCCATGCTGATGGATAGATCATGACCTGTGTTCCTTTTAGTGCTTCATATCTTGCTGCTTCTGGAAATCTAAGATCATAACAGATTCCAAGTCCGAGCATGCCAATTGGTGTCTGTACTGGTTCAAAGAATCGATCTCCTTCTATTGTATCTCTCGATTCTTGCCACTTATATGCATTAAACAAATGTGTCTTATGATAATGTGCGATCAATTGTCCATTCTCATTGATCACTGCCATCGTATTATAATTCTTTGTTTCATCCACAGTTTTTTCATTCATTCCAAAAATGATCCACATCTTATATTCTTTCGCGAAAACTTTCATCTGTGATACGAAATCTCCGTGGAGTGTCTGTGCCTTTTCTATATATTTATGGTCCGCATCCGGATAATAATTCATAAAATATTCTGGAAATACGATCATTTTTGCTTTTTCTGCTTTGGCTCTCTTTATAAATTGTTCTGCTTTTCGAAGATTTTCACTCCAGTTTCCTGAAGAGGTTGTCTGTGCGATTGCAATTTTCTCCATAATGATCGATCCCCTTTCCAATCTTTAGGATACCATATTTCGTGCTTTTTTTGTACTTTTAATCACTTTGTTTAAATTACTTTAAAGATTTTATAAAATTTTTTTAAAAAAAATGAAAATAATGCTTGCATTTCTTAAAACATTCGTATATAATAAATCTTGCGTTAAGGAAGCGCAATAAAAACTTCATAAGATATGCGTGATTAGCTCAGTTGGTAGAGCACCTGACTCTTAATCAGGGTGTCGAGGGTTCGAACCCCTCATCGCGTACTAAAGCACTGTTTTTGGTTGATATAGGTAGCCGGGGATGGTGTTTTTCTTTATGTAAATCTTTTCTTGTAACTATTCTAAGAAACGTCTATAATAAATATTACTACCCTATAAATAATACAACGCACATTTTGAATATATTGTATTTTACAATCTTAAGGAGCAGCTAATGGCAAATAATCACAAATTTGAATCAAATAAAAAATATTTTACAATTTCCATTTATACGACTGTTGTAATTCTGATCGGATGTATCATCTTCCGTTTTGTGACACAATGGTCTACAACTAGTAAATTTATTTCCCAACTATGGGGAATCTTATTTCCATTTTTTATGGGGTTTCTGATCGCCTATATTCTAAACCCAGTTGTTTCATTCTTTCAGAGAAATGTATCTGCAAGAATTTTAAAAAGCAAACCTGACAAACAACGTGGACTTGCTATTTTGATCAGTTATCTTGTTATGGTCGGTTGTATCATTGTCTGCCTTCGATTTATCATTCCACAGTTATATGACAGTATCCGTGAATTATCTTTGATGATCCCTGATATTTATAACTCCATCATGTCGATGTTTGAGCAATATCGTGAAAACAGTACCGATATATTTCCTGACCAGATTGCTGATATGATCGAGACGAAAACTTTACCAAAGCTGTTTGAACTGACGAATAATCTTTTAACAAATATTGTTCCTATGCTTTATGAAGCTTCCATGTCATTTGCAAAGGGATTATTTAATTTATTTATTGCATTTATTGTTTCTATTTATATGACCATTGATAAATTTATTTTAAAATATGCTGGTAAAAGAATTGTTCTTGCAATCTTTAATGAAAACTTCTCTTATCGTGTATTACGCACTTTAAAAGATTGTCACAATATTTTTTCTGGATTTATTATTGGAAAATCCATTGATTCTCTGATCATTGGTTTGCTTGCTTTTGTTGCAATGACAATATTAAAACTCCCATATACAGTGCTAATCAGTGTTATTATCGGAATTACAAATATGATTCCTTATTTTGGTCCGATCATTGGTGCTGTTCCAGGGGCATTTATTTTATTTATCGTAAGTCCGATGAAATGTCTGATCTTTATCATTATGGTCTTTGTTTTACAGCAGTTTGACGGATTGATCCTTGGGCCTAAGATTCTTGGAGAATCCACGGGCGTACGTCCATTGTTGATCTTATTTTCTATTACAGTTGGCGGTGCTTATTTTGGTCCTTTGGGAATGTTCCTTGGAGTTCCGTTCTTTGCGACGGTTCAATTCTTGATCAAGAACTGGGTAGATTATCGATTGTATAAAAAGAAGATCAAAATAAAAAAAGAAGAGTAAAAGAAGAGGATTGCCTTATCTGATATTTTGTAAGTCAATCCTCTTTTATTTGTCATTGATTTGCTATCTGTTCTGCCAGATCATTTAAATATACCCAACGATCCATTTTCTCATCTAATTCCGCTTGTGCAGATTCTTTCTGCTCCGTCAGTTCTGCTAACTTTCCAGAATTCGTTGCATTTTCCATGATCTCTTCGTCTAACTGCTCTAACTTCTCTTCCAGTTTGGCGATATCATCATCGATCGTTTCAAATTCTTTTTGTTCTTTGTATGTAAATTTAAGCTTCTTTTGATGTTCTTTCTGGAATTTCTTTCCGTTGTTTTCTTTTTTCGCTGGTTTGCTTTTTTCTGGTTTGGCTGCAGGTTTTACTTTTTCAAGATAATCTGTATATCCACCTTCGTATTGTTTTAAATGTCCGCCTTCTTCAAATGCAAAGATACGGTTTACAATACGATCAAGGAAATAGCGATCATGGGATACCGTGATTACGATTCCTGCGAAGGTATCCAGATAATCCTCAAGGATCGTTAATGTCTGGATATCAAGGTCATTGGTCGGCTCATCAAGGATCAGAACATTCGGTGCTTCCATCAGTACTTTTAATAAATAGAGTCGTCTCTGTTCTCCACCTGAAAGTTTATCCAGCGGTGTGTACTGAAGTTCTGGTGGAAACAGGAAGCGATCTAACATCTGGGATGCACTTGCCTGCCCTTTTGTTGTCTGGATGTATTCTGCAACATTTTTAATATAATCAATGACACGGATATCTCCTGTCATATCTTCATTCTCCTGTGCAAAATATCCAATCTTTACAGTGTCTCCGATCGTGATATTTCCTTCATCTGGCTTTAAAATCCCCATGATCATCTTCATTAACGTTGATTTTCCACATCCATTTGGTCCGATAAATCCGATTCGATCATCTCTTAGGAAAATATAAGAGAAATCGTTGATCAGATGTTTATTACCGAATCCTTTGGAAATGTGTTCTAACTCGATCGTTGTCTTTCCAAGACGGCTGCTTATGGAATCCATTTCGACATTTTGCTGCATGGAGGGACCTTTGGCATTCTTAAGTTCCTCAAAACGTTCGGTTCTTGCTCTCTGTCTTGTTCCTCTTGCCTTGATTCCCTGCTTCATCCATTCCATTTCCACACGGAGTAAACTCTGACGTTTGCGTTCTGTCGCTAATTCCATCTCTTCACGCTGGACTTTTAATTCTACAAATCCTGAATAGTTTGTGTCATATTCGTAAAGCTTTCCTTTATCGATCTCTACGATCTTATTTGTGACGCGGTCTAAGAAATAGCGGTCATGAGTTACCATGATCAATACGCCGCGGAAGCTGTTTAAGAATTCTTCCAACCACAAAACCATATCGTTATCCAAGTGGTTGGTCGGCTCATCAAGGATCAGGACTTCTGTCGGATCTACTAAAGTTCTTGCAAGTGCAACTCTCTTCTTCTGACCTCCGGATAAATGATCGCATCCTTCGTCAAAATCATAGATTCCAAGTTTTGTAAGAATTGTCTTTGCTTCACTCTCTGTCTTCCAGTCCTGATGTTCTTTTCCATCCATCACATATTCCAAAATACTTTGTTTCTTCGGGAATTCTGGATTCTGCGGAAGATAGGATACACGGATTCCATTTCCACAGATGATCTGGCCTTTGTCTGGCTCATTGATCTTGGCGATAATTTTTAATAATGTAGTCTTTCCTGTACCATTGACCCCGATCACACCAATCTTATCACCACTGTGGATTCCAAGAGATACGTCATCAAAAATAACTTTCTCTCCATAAATTTTGCTGATATGTTCAATATTTAATATATTCATCGTACTACTTTGCCTGACCGATCGCTTCAACTAATTCTTCTTTAGATACTGCACCGATCAGTTTTTTAACTACCTCTCCATCTTTGATCACTAAAAATGTTGGAACTGACATGATCTTGTACTGTGCCACGATATCCACATTCTGATCGATATCAAGCTTTCCAACCTTTACAGATCCTTTATATTCTTCGGCAAGCTGTGCAACGACTGGAGCCATCATCTTGCAAGGTCCACACCATGTTGCAAACATATCAACTAAGACTGGTACATCACTTTTTAATACTTCTTCTTCAAAATTTTCACTTGTAAATGTATATTCCATAATCATTCACCTATCCTTTGCTATTTATTTAAACATCGTTTTGCTTCTTCTAATGATTCATAAAATCTGCAGATCCATCGGTTTATACATGGATGCAAATATAAAAATAACTGGATCTTGCATCGAAACTTTCCTTGTTTCATGATTATATTACCACTTTTTGTTTATTTTATGCAATCCTTTTACTTTGCATGACGATATGCTACTAAACGGCAGATTGGATTTCCTTTGGCGGAGAATTTCTCTTCATATTCTGTCATGACATTTCCTTCATTATATTCACTATGATGAAGATCATATGTGTGATTTTCTAAGATCCATCCTGCTTCTTCTACCTGTTCTAAGGAGAAGTCAAACAAATCTTTATTGTCTGTCTTAAACATGACTCTTCCTTCTGGTGTCAAAATGTTATTGTATCGTTCTAAAAATCTTGTGGATGTCAGTCTTCTCTTTGCATGTCGGTCTTTTGGCCATGGATCGGAGAAGTTTAAGTAGATTCTGTCTACTTCATCTTTATCAAAAACTTCTTCAATATTCTCTGCATCCATACGGATCAGGCGAAGATTGTTCTGTTCAAAGTCTTCTAATTTCTCTACGGCTCTTACTAGCACGCTAGAATATTTCTCAATTCCGATATAGTTGATCTCTGGATTTCTTTTTGCCATTTCTATGATAAACTGTCCTTTTCCCATTCCTACTTCGATGTGGATTGGATGATCATTTCCAAATACCTCTGCCCATTTTCCTTTCTTCTGTTCTGGCTCTTGGATGGAAAACTGGTTTTCAATAATTGTTTCTCTCGCTCCTGGTACATTTCTTAAACGCATTTATATTCATCTCCTTTGTCTTTTTTCTCGAATCTTTGTTGATTATATCATAGACGATGGGTATAATAAAGAAAAAGTATGAGGCCTTAAGAGGCTTAGGATTTGCACTTCAAGGAGGAAATGCTCATGGAAATCGAAAGAAAATTTATCGTCCACAACTTACCTGATAATCTGGATTCTTATCCACACTCTGAGATTGAGCAGGGCTATCTTTGCATGGAACCTGTCATTCGTATCCGCAGGATGAATAAGCAGTATTTCTTAACTTTTAAGAGTAAGGGATTGATGGCTAGAACCGAACATGAATTTCCACTTGATAAGGCAGCTTATGAACACCTGCTTCCAAAGGTGGATGGGATTTTAATTTCCAAGACTCGTTATAAGATTCCGGATGAACATGGATTTATTATTGAACTGGATGTCTTTCATGGAGAGTATGAGGGACTTGTAATGGCCGAGGTGGAATTCCCTAGT
Source organism: Anaerostipes sp. Marseille-Q3525 (assembly GCF_018223505.1). Taxonomy (NCBI): domain Bacteria; kingdom Bacillati; phylum Bacillota; class Clostridia; order Lachnospirales; family Lachnospiraceae; genus Anaerostipes; species Anaerostipes sp. Marseille-Q3525. Next base: position 53,992 of record NZ_JAGTTT010000002.1, on the reverse strand, counting down.
GAGGAAGTTGCTGTGGAATATGAGGGGCCTGAATGGTTTGATGATGAGGTTACGTTTGATTCTCGGTATCAGAATAATAATTTGGCGAATAAATAATTGTTGGCCATAGGCTGTCGATGTATGTAGATAAACAATAAAATAACACCTTCCGTGAAACACGAATTTTATGACGGATTTTTTACAAGCCGCTGATTCGCCGGCTTTCCTTGCAAAACTCGCTTCGCTCAAACATTGCACCAAGCACGGCTGCGAGCTTGTAAAAAATCCTATAAAATTCTATCGTTTCACGGAAGGTGTTATTTTATTGTTTATCTACATACACTGAAGGGTATTGGTGGAAACTGTGTATTATTCACTATATTTGTTATTATAATATTTATTGTCATGTAAAATTCATGATAAAATTTACTTACAAAATTTTTCGAAAAATGATAAAATAGTCATATAAACCGAGTACGATTTACATGAAAAAAAGACTGTTTCATTCGAATGTTACCGAGTGAAGCAGTCTTTTTTCTGTCAGATTTACTTTAGTTTCTTTAGAATTATAAATTGGAGGTAAAGTGATATGAAACGAATTCAGAAAGCAGTACAATAATTCTCCTGTTGGGGATTATCTGAATCAAGTTTAAATCTTATAAAGGACTCAATCGTTATGTACAAAAAAGGTGATTATGTCGTAAAAATTCCTGAAGGTATTTGTGAAATTGAAGATGTTGGATGTCTTGATATGTCTGGAGTGAATAAAGATAAAGAATATTATGCATTAGCTCCGGTCAATCAAAAAGGATCTAAGATATATATTCCTGTAGATACCGTTCATGGTCGAATCCGAAATATTATCAGTAAAGAGGATGCCATAGCATTTATAAAATCTATGCCGGATATTGATGAAAAAGATATTCAAAATGAGAAAATGCGTGAACAGGAATATAAGGCCGTAATATTAAGCGGTGATAATGAAAAGATTGCAGCTATTCTAAAATTAATATATATCCGCAAACAGGAACGTGCCGAACAAGGTAAAAAGCTTTCTTCTACCGATGAAAGATATTTTAAATTAGCTGAATATATGCTTTTTTCCGAGCTTTCGTTTGTGCTGAATGTTCCGAGAGAACATATGGAGCAGTACATTGCGGATATGATTGAGGCATAAATAATTTTATTATAAAAAAGACACTTTTGATCAAGTTTCAAAAGTGTCCTTTTTTATCATTTATCTACCATGACTTTACATCGTTTCTTATAGCAGGCAATTCCGTAGTTTAATATTGTTTCGTATCCTTCTTCTTCTAATTTCTGATCGTAGTGTTTTTCTTTGATCTGTTTTAGTGCCTTTTCGCATGCTTTATCTAGCATTTTGATGTTTTCTGCGTATTTTACTTCTATGATGATTCCTGTTCGGGCTTGTTCTGCTTCAATCATGATATCGCTGTATCCGTCTCCACTTTCTGTGTTGGAGGTAATGTACCAGTCTGGATCATAGCTTAGTAAGCCTAGTAAAACTCCATGGTAGAAGTTTTCTTTTTTGGTTGTGAAGGTGTCTCGGATACTGATGGTTTTCATTAAATAATCGTTCAGTTGTTGTTCAATTGCTTCTGCATTTCCTTCTTCGAATGCTATGCAGAAATCTTTTAAGCGGTTTTCGTCTTTTCTTGTGGTTTCTTTGAACCATTCTTGAATCTGTTCGATAAAGATCTGTCGGATGGATTCATTTGGAATTATCAAGGAGTATGTTCTTCCTTGTGGTTTTCCTTGTTGTGTGAGGTAGCCTGTTGCGAAAAGTACGCTCCAGAGGTTTTCGATCGTGCTGTCTAATTCGTTGTATGTTAGTTCTAATCTGATTTCTTTCTGGATTGCTTTTCCTTCAATTAATTGTTCAATTTCTCTTCTTGTCTGCTGATTTGCTTTTTCGATAAATCGTTTTACGATATAGTTTCCGCTTGTATTGATCCAGTATGGCTGTGGTGTTGCGTCTGGTTCTACTTTTAATGCTCGGCAGTGATTGATCACATCCCATGGGCAGTAGATATCTGTATTTCCAAAGCGGTAACCGTCATACCATTTCTTTGTTTGTTCGAAAGCTTCTGGTACTTTGTAATATTGTAATATTTCTTTTACTTCTTTGTCTGTAAATCCAAAGTACTCATCAAAATATTGGTCTGTGATGGAAAAGATATTGAAGTTGTTTAGTCCTGTAAAAATACTTTCTCTAGCAATTCTTAGGCAGCCTGTTAATACTGCCATGTATAGATTATCATTTGTTTTTAATGATTGTTCTAACATATTTCGGAGCAATATGATCATTTCATTATAGTAGTTATTCTCGAATGCCTTGTCTAATGGGACATCATATTCGTCGATCAATATGATAACTTTTTTTCCGTAATATTCTTTTAAAATAGAAGATAAAATCCACAGTGCTGTCATTAACTCTGTATCTTTCATATTATCTGACATTAATGGGTTCATCTGTTCTTTTTGTTTTTCGTTTAACTTATCTTCTGACATTCGATCGTATAATCGTCTGGATTCTGCTGCCACGATATATTTCATCAGTTTTTTTGCATCTTCATAATTTCCTGCTTTCGCTCCTTTTAATGAAACTGAGATTACTGGAAATTTTTCCTGATATTGATCGCATAATTCTTTGTCCTTTGAAATTTCAAGGCCTTCAAAAATCGCCTGATCATTTCCTATTTCAAAAAAATATTTTAACATACTCATATTTAAGGATTTTCCGAATCTTCTTGGTCTTGTGAATAGATTGACTAAACCATGTTCATTTAGTAATTGTTTTATCAATCCTGTTTTATCTACATAGTAATAGTTTTCTTTTATCATATCTTCGAAGTTTTCAATTCCGATCGGAAGTTTCTTTTGCATGAGGTTCCCTCCTTTCCATATTTTATCTTACCTTTTGTTCATATTTTACTATCTGGTTATTTTATATGCAACTCAAAATAACACTTATCTTTAGAAATCAAATATGAACAGATTCGTCTGAAAATGATTACGCTTGGACTAATTCATTGTGATGAGACCGGAAGTCGCGTAGATGGAAAAACCTGTTGGGTTCACGTTGCATCGGATTAGGATTATACATACCTGACCATAAATCGGAAACGGGCCAGATAGGCATGGATGCTTCAAATGTACTGCCGCATACCCAAGGGATCATCGTGCATGATTGCTGGGGTTCTTATTGGAAGTACCAGGATGTGACACATGCAATCTGCTGTGCGCATCTTCTCCGGGAATTAAACCACCTTTGCCAAAACGGAATAGAAAAGCACCAGAGGGCCTAATCTCTGGTGCTTTTCGTTTGCCCTTACGGACTATTCATTTCATTCTGCCTACTGGCATTATAGCATACGCATTTTGGTGCTTCAAGTATTCCAGAATATCAAATTTAACAACACAGACCGCTACGCAAAATGTAATACACTTGTTAATTTCTTGTTAATAAATACAAAATACAATTGACAAGAAATTAAATATTCCATACGATATGGTTAGTTGTAAATAACTAATACTTAAGTGGAGGTAGGAATTAATGAAACAAATAATTAAAAATTTAGTTCACAATAAAAGAATAAGGCATTTTTTATTGTTGATGGAAGTTACTTATTATTTAATTTAATATATTGTTTAGTATTCAAATATGACTTTATCACTACACACACAATTATAATGTTTATTTTTATGAATATTTGTTTGTTTATTGGAACTCAAGATGAAGAATAATAAAAAGATTCTAAGCAATCAATCTGCCTAGAATCTTTTTACACATATTCAAATTTACTTTATGCTTTCAATCCCTTACGAACTAACGCTCTCTTAAGTGCCAATTCTGCCCTTGCAATATCAATATCTGTGCTCTTAGTTTCGAGTCTCTTTCTTGCTCTCTCTTCCGCTTTCTTTGCACGTTCAACATCGATATCTTCCGGCCATTCTGCGACTTCTGCCAGGATACTCATGGTTGTTTCTGTGACTTCCACGAATCCTTTTAGTAATGCCGCTTTCTTCTTGGTTCCGTCTTCTTCTGTGATCGTTAAGACTCCAGGTGCGATGATCATCGTCATCGGAATGTGTCTTGCGTAGATTCCGACTTCTCCTTCGGTTGTATTTAACTCAACAAATGTGACATCTCCTGTATAAAATGAGCGTTCTGGTGTAATGACTTCTAATTTCATTGTGTTTTCAGCCATAGGATCACCTACTTATTTCTTGCTGCAAAACGTTCTACAACTTCTTCGATGGTTCCTGCATTTAAGAACATTCCTTCTGGAATCTCATCGTGTTTTCCTTCTAAGATTTCCTTAAATCCCTGGATCGTATCGCTTAAGGATACATACTGCCCTGGTTTTCCTGTAAACTGTTCGGCTACGAAGAATGGCTGAGACAGGAATCTTTGTACCTTTCTTGCGCGGTCTACGACCAGTTTCTCGTCTTCAGAAAGTTCATCCATTCCTAAGATTGCGATGATATCCTGTAATTCTTTGTATTTTTGCAGAATCTCCTGTACGCCTCGTGCGACTTTGTAGTGTTCTTCTCCAACAACTTTTGGATCTAGGATTCTTGATGTGGATTCCAATGGATCTACTGCTGGATAGATTCCCATTTCTGAGATTGCACGGGATAGTACGGTTGTCGCATCCAGATGGGCAAATGTTGTTGCTGGTGCCGGGTCGGTTAAGTCATCGGCTGGCACATAGACTGCCTGTACGGATGTGATCGATCCATTCTTTGTGGATGTGATACGTTCCTGTAAGGCACCCATCTCTGTCTGCAGTGTTGGCTGGTAACCTACCGCACTTGGCACTCGTCCAAGTAAGGCGGATACCTCGGATCCTGCCTGTGTGAAACGGAAAATGTTGTCGATAAATAATAAGACGTCTTTTCCTCCACGGTCACGGAAATCTTCTGCGATCGTAAGTCCAGTAAGCCCTACTCTCATACGGGCTCCAGGTGGTTCGTTCATCTGTCCGAAGACCATGGCGGTCTTGTCGATAACACCTGATTCACTCATCTCTGTGTAAAGGTCATTTCCTTCACGAGTACGTTCTCCTACTCCAGTAAATACGGAATATCCTCCATGCTCTGTGGCGATATTTCGGATCAGTTCCTGGATCAGTACAGTTTTTCCTACTCCCGCACCACCAAACAGACCGATCTTTCCACCCTTCTGGTATGGGCAGAGAAGGTCAACGACCTTGATCCCTGTTTCCAGAACTTCTGTCTCTGTAGATTGTTCTGAAAATTCCGGTGCTTTTCTGTGGATTGGTAAACGGTCGGCTCCTTCTGGCGCCGGTTTATTATCAATAGGATCTCCCAGCACGTTAAAGATTCGTCCTAAGGTTGCTTCTCCTACAGGAACGGAGATCGGTCCGCCTGTAGCCTGTGCTTCCATTCCACGGACTAATCCGTCGGTTGGTCCCATTGCGATACATCTTACGGTGTCATCACCCAGGTGCTGTGCAACTTCAACGACAAGTTTTCCGCCGTCTCTTGTCTGGATATCGATCGCATCGTTGATCTCTGGCAGGTTATCACTGCTAAACTTGATATCCAGAACCGCACCGATGACCTGTGTGATCTTTCCTGTACGATTATCTGCCATGTTATTTCCTCCTGCTTCTTATATCGAGTCCATCACTTCAGGGCCTCGGCTCCTGAAATGATCTCTGTTAATTCTTGTGTGATCGCTCCCTGTCTTGCTCGGTTGTATGCAAGTTCTAAGCTTGAGATCATCTCTTCTGCATTACTTGTTGCTGAATCCATTGCCTGCATTCTGGCTCCATTCTCACTCGCTACGGATGTGACTAAGGCTCCATAGATCATGCTGCAGATATACTTTGGAATCAGTAAGGATAAGGCTTCTTCCGGCTCCGGCTCAAAATTCATTGGAGCCTTGCTTTCTTTTTCTTCTTCCTTACTTTCTATATTGCTCTCAATCGGAAGTAATTTTACAAGTTTTGGTTCATGAACCACGGTATTTTTAAAATCTGTGTATGCCAGATAGATCTCACCGATCTCTCCATCTTCAAAAGCTTTTAGAAGTTTCTCTCCTAAGATTCTGGCATCATCATAGACTGGCTCGTTGATCATCTCTGAATCATCAGAAACGATCTCATACCCACGATGTTTTAACGTATCCATCGCTTTGTGTCCTACCGCATAGATCATGATATCTTCTTTGTTCATACCGCTGTCCCGGATCAGTTTCACGATATTGTTATTATATCCTCCTGCTAATCCACGGTTGGATGAAATGGTAATGATCCCTTTCTTTGTGGAACCATTTTCCTGTAAATACGGATGATTGATATTACCTGCCTTGGCAAGGATCGAGCTTACTGTCTCATACATCTTATTAAAGTATGCTTTGGACTCGTCTGCTCTCTGCTTTGCTCTCTGCAGTTTTACCGTGGATACCAGTTTCATCGCTTTTGTGATCTGTCCGGTACTTTCGACGCTGGCTTTTCGTCTTTTAATATCAATTATTGATGCCATGACAGATCACCTTACTTTCTAAATGATTCTTTTGCTTCATTGATCGCTTTGATCAGTTTCTCTTCGGTCGCATCATCCATGACTTTCGTCTCGGCAATGCTTGTAAAGATCTCTGGATATTTCGTATCGATCAAGTCAAATAATTCTTTCTGGAAATCAAGGATCTGATCTACTGCCAAGTCTAAGAGATATTTCTTGACTGCTGCGTAGATGATCACAACCTGCTTCTCAACCGCTAATGGCTGATACTGTGGCTGTTTTAAAACTTCCCTGATTCTCTCACCCTGATCTAATCGCTCTTTTGTATCATCATCAAGTTCTGATCCAAACTGGGCAAATGCTGCCAGCTCACGATACTGTGCAAGGTCTGTACGGATTGGTCCTGCGATCTTCTTCATCGCTTTGATCTGTGCAGATCCTCCAACTCGTGATACTGAAAGTCCGGCATTGATCGCTGGTCTGAAACCTGCATTAAACATCTCTGTTTCCAGATAGATCTGTCCATCCGTGATGGAAATAACGTTCGTTGGGATGTATGCAGATACATCACCTGCCTGTGTCTCGATGATCGGAAGGGCTGTTAGAGATCCTCCACCTAATTCATCGGATAATCTGGCTGCACGCTCTAATAATCTGGAATGTAAATAGAAGACATCTCCAGGATAAGCTTCACGTCCAGGTGGTCTACGAAGAAGTAAGGAAAGTGTACGGTATGCAGTTGCATGTTTGCTTAAGTCATCATATACAACTAATACATCTTCTCCTCTCTCCATCCATTCTTCACCGATCGCACATCCTGCATATGGTGCGATATACTGAAGTGGTGCTAATTCACTGGCTGTAGACGCTACAACCGTTGTATAATCCATTGCGCCAAATTCTTCTAAAGTCTTTACAATATTGGCAACTGTGGATGCTTTCTGGCCGATCGCTACATAAATACAGTGAACACCCTGTCCTTTCTGATTAATGATCGTATCGATCGCGATCGCTGTCTTACCGGTCTGTCTGTCACCGATGATCAACTCACGCTGTCCTCTTCCGATCGGTACCATCGCATCAATCGCTTTGATTCCTGTCTGAATCGGAGTATCTACGGATTTTCTTGAGATAACTCCTGACGCAACTCTTTCAATTGGACGATATTTATCTGTCTCGATCGGACCTTTATTGTCAATTGGCTGTCCTAAGGAGTTTACAACACGTCCTGTCAGTTGATCTCCAACCGGCACTTCTACCACGCGGCCCGTTGTCTTGACAATATCGCCTTCGTTAATATTTCTACGGTCACCTAAGAGAACTGCACCTACGTTGTCCTCTTCTAAGTTTAATACCATTCCATAGACTTCCCCCGGAAATTCGAGCAGTTCTCCCTGCATCGCTTTCTCAAGTCCATGGATTCTGGCGATTCCGTCAGCAACCTGTATTACCGTTCCAATATCAGAGGTTTCAAGCTTTGTTGAATATTGTTTGATCTGTTCTTTGATAACTGAACTGATCTCTTCTGGTCTTAAATTCATGGGGCTTATCTTCCTCCTGTTCTATAGTTGTATTTGTGACAGATATCTTCCCATCGAATCAAGCTTTGTACGGATAGAATTATCCACAATCCGATCATCCATACAAAGGATCAATCCACCAATGATATCTTTATCTGTCTCATAAGTCACCTCTAACTTCTTGTATTCTGAAGAATTGATGACTTTCTTTAAGATCTTGTCTTTTTGTTCTTGTGACAGTGGCGTCGCTGACGTTACATGTAAGGCTCCGATTCCTAACTGACGTTTGATATTAGAAATGATGTAAGTAAAAATTCCATCAAATTCTTTAAAACGCCCTTTCTTGATGATGATCATTAAAAATCCTGTCATATCATCAGAAACCCGGCCGTTAAAAACGTTCTTTGCTGCCTCCATCTTCTCTTCCTTTGTGATCTGGGGATGATTTAAGAAGTTTACGAAATCTGTGTTGGAATCTAAGATTTCTTTCACTGCTTTCGCTTCTTCTAAAGCTTCGATAAGAGCGTCCTCATCTGTTTTCACAGAAATATAGGCATCCCCGTAAATTTTATCTACTCTTGAAGCCATGTCTTATCACCCATTTCCTGTAAGGTCTGATCAACTAAAGCATTCTGGTCTGCTTCGTCCATCTGATTCTGGATGAATTTGCCAGCCATTAAAACTGCCATCTTAACCATCTCCTGCTTCATCTGATCTCTTGCACCTATCTTAGCAAGCTCTGCCTCATGATTCGCACTTTCTATGATCCTTGCGGCCTCTTCTTTGGCTCCTGCAACAATCTCTTCCTCTCTCTTCAGTGCTTTCTTTCTGGCCTGTGCCATCAAGGCATCTGCTTCTTTTTCAACATTTTTTAGTTTATGATCGTATTCGGCTTTTAACTTTGCAGCTTCTGCCTGATCGGCTGCTGCCTGATCGATCTCATTTGCAATTCTGTTCTTACGGTCTTCTAAGATCTTACGAACCGGTTCAAACAAAATATAGGAAAGCAGTGCAAACATGATGAACACTGCGATTCCCTGCATAATCACATCAAAGCCAAGCTGAATATCTAATCCAAATATTCTTCCGTCCACGCCTTGGCCTCCCTTCGGCTTGTTTTATTAAAGTTTTGCAAACAGTGGATTTGCATATAATAAGATCAAACCAATAACCAGACCATAAAGACCTGTTGTCTCTGCTACCGCCTGTCCAAGAAGCATGGTAGATGTGATATCACCTTTGGCTCCTGGATTACGTCCTACTGCTGCTGCACCCTGTCCTGCTGCGTATCCCTGTCCAATACCAGGTCCGATACCTGCGATCAGTGCCAGTCCTGCTCCGATTGCAGAACACCCTAATACAAATGCTTCACTTGAAATATTCATAGTTTTTTCCTCCTGAACTACATATTAAAGTTTCCTATCTTGATCGTTGATAGATTGTCTTAAGCTTCCCGCTTATCTGTAATAAATGTCATCGTAAGCATCGCAAATACAAATGTCTGGATCGCTCCGGAGAACAGATCAAAGTACATATGCAAGAATGCCGGAATACCTAGCTGCGCAAGCCATGGCAGCAATCCGTACCACAATGCCATCATGATCGTACCCGCCATAATATTTCCAAACAAACGAAGAGACATAGAAAGCGGTGTCGCAAACTCTCCGATCAGGTTAATTGGAAATAAGATTGGGATTGGTTTGAAAAGATCGGTAAATACATGTAATTTACTCGTCTTAAATGCACTGTACTGGATCAGTACAAATGTGATCAACGCTAATGCAAGCGTCGTTCCATAGTCCGCTGTCGGTGGTCTTAAGCCAAATAATCCCGATGTATTGGAGAAAAAGATAAAGACCATGATCGTTCCAATGTAATTTACAAATGGACGCCAATGTCTTCCCATATTTCCCTTGACCAGATTATCAAGCATCTCTACGACCATCTCCACAAAATTCTGAAGTCCTGATGGCTTCTCATCTCCGTGAAGAACTGCATGTCTTGCGATCAGTGCTAATACAATGATAAATACCATAACGATCAGCGTCGTCACATGCGTTGTCGTGATCCAGACTTTATGCCCGAAAAATTTCAGCGGAATCAGCCCGTGCACCATAAAGTCAACGTCATCACCGGATGATGCTGCCAACATCATGGGGGCATTCATAATTCCCATCGCACAACCTCCTTTTCTGCTTATTATCATCACTTTATTCCTGCAAGATCTTCTTCGTGATATGCTCGTGAACCGGCTTTTGTAAAAATGCTGCAAACTTGCTGCTTAAGAAACCAACAAGTGCTGCGATAAATGCACTCATACTAAGCTTGATCATCACATACAAAACAACCAGTGTCACCACATAACGGATCAATGCACTTACGATCATATGTCTGCTTGCCTGATGTGTATCCATCTGTACAGACTTCTGAATACTTACCATCATCGTCGTGATCATGATCCACGCTGCGATCAGACCAACAACTGCTCCGATCAGATACCTTAGATCACCTCTGGTTATTATCATACCCAAAATTGCAGATAACACTCCGCCTAGAAGAATTCCGATCATCAGATCCAGGTATGTCTCGTCTAGCTGTCTTAATTTATCTCTCATCTTTCTCCTCCATATCTTCCTGTTCTAGTATATTGTGGATCAGAGAATATACTCCTCTGATTCCTCCCATAATACCAAGAATCAGAAAAAGAAGAAACAGATTTGTGGAAAAATGTTTATCAATCCACAGTCCGATCGCCATGCATAAAAAAACAGAAGTCAACATCGTGATCCCAATCTGTGTTACCAGCGACAACATCTTGATCACTGGTCCATACTTATGCATAGACATTTCCTCCTTTTAGCGAAATCTTTATAAAGTTTATTATAACATTTTTCCCAAACACAAGCCACCTTATTTTTTATTATTTATCTATTTTTACCAAAAGAAACCAGAAAAATGAGATTTTTCGTCATTTTTACCCTGGTTTCTTCTTATTAAAAAGATGTTTAATTTTTTAGATAAATTTTTTCAATTTTCTCTGATTATTTTTGCTTTTATTTCTCTAATAATTCTTTGATCACAGATTCATAAATATCAAGTCCAGCTTCTAACTGTTCATCTGTCATAACGAGTGGTGCAAGGAATCGGATAACATTTCCATATGTACCTGCTCCCTCGATCATCAATCCTTTCTGAGCGCATCCTTTGATGACTGCTGCAGAAAATTCTGGATATGGTTCTTTTGTTTTCTGATCTTTGACAAACTCAAGACCGATCATTCCTCCAAGTCCACGAACATCTCCGATCACTGGATATTTTTCTTTCCACTCATTGAATCTCTTAGATACCTTTTCACCGATCTCGCAAGAACGTCCTGCAATGTCATCTCGTTCCATGATCTCGATCGTCTTTAAGGCTGCTGCACATGCTAATGCGTTACCACAGAATGTACCACCGATCGTTCCTGGTGCTGAAGCTTCCATGATCTCTTCTCTTGCAACGATCGCTGATAATGGAACACCGGCTGCAATAGATTTGGCTGTTGCTAAGATATCAGGCTGTACCCCTGATTCTTCCCAATAGTTTGTAGCAAACATTCTACCTGTACGGCAGAATCCTGTCTGAACTTCGTCCGCTACTAATAAAATTCCATTTTCATCACAGATCTTTCTGACCGCTTTGACCCATTCAATTGGTGCTGGGATAAATCCACCTTCACCCTGTAATGGTTCTACAACGATCGCTGCGATCGTATCTGCTGGTCCGCACTGTTCAAAGACTGCTTTGATAGAATCTAAATAGTAATCTAGGGCTGCTTCCTGAGGCATTCCTGCTGGATTTCTATAGTAGTATGGGAACTGTGCACGATAAACACCATCCGGGAAAGGTCCCATTCCAACGGCATATGCTTTCTTAGATGTCATGGACATTGTCATTAAAGTTCTTCCATGGAACGCTCCGGAAAATACGATGATATTTGGTCGTTTTGTAAATGCTTTCGCGATCTTGACTGCATTTTCATCTGCTTCAGCACCACTATTTGCGAAGAATACTTTTTTCTTATTACCTTTGACCGGTGCGATCTGTGTTAATTTTTCAGATAATGCAACATAGCCTTCATGAGTCACTACATTGTACATTCCGTGAAAATATTTCTCTGCCTGTACTTTGACTGCTTCTACAACTTCCGGCTGTGAAAAACCGATATTTAAAACTCCAACTCCACCGATCCAGTCTAAAAATTTATTTCCATCAACATCCTGAATCATAGCTCCTTCACCCTTTTCGATCACAACGGGATAAACGCATTTGATCGCGGATGGATTGACTGCTTCTCTTCGGTCGATGATTGCCTGTGCTTTTGGTCCTGGTAATGTTTCAGTGATGATCTCTGGTAAATCTGTTCTTAGCATATTCATATCCTCCTCTATTTTAAAAACTTATCTTCTGATTTGTCTTTGTTTTTGTAGTGATGATTATTTGTACATTCATTTGCAAATAAAAAAAGTACAACAAGGATGCTTTGTTCAACACCTTTGTTGTACCTTTTGATTGTATTTTTACATATTTTTCTGAAGTTTCCTATATTCTTTTATCACAATTTTCCTTTGATTCTTTGTGTTCGTTGCACAAATGGTATCAAATGTGTTAGACTATTTTTACATGACTTCAAATGAATAGGACACAAATAAAGGAGGGCAAATCTTATGCCTCTTACATTAAATGAATTATATACACAAACAAAACATCAATATCACCTTTCCATGATTGCAGGTAAAACTGGGATCGATCATATCATGAACTGGGTTTATGTCTCCGAAGACAGCTCAACTCATGATTTTTTGAAGGGCGGAGAACTTATTATCACAACCGGGATCAACTATCAGGATGAGACTTCTCTTTATGAGTTTATTGAAACAATGATCCAAAGCCATACTTGCGGAATGATCTTAAATACAGGGAAATATATTCTTTCAGATCATATCACAGATTCGATCAAAGAATTGTGCGACAAACACAACTATCCATTGATCAACATGCCTTGGGAAGTTCATATTTATGATATTACAAGAGATTATTATAATCGGATCTTTATGGATACACAGAAAGATACTTCGATCACAGATGCATTTTTGTCTTTTATTGAAAATGATTCTCTGCATCATTATGATGCTTTGCGGATTCTGGAAGATAATCATTTTGAGAAGGACAATTGCTATGAGATTGCTTTAATGAAGTGTAATAAGAAAGTGATTTCTGATGACCTGAAATTGCGTCTGCTTTTTTTGATGGAAAGTTTTGTGAAGTTAAATGATCTGGATATCCATATTGCTTTTTATAAAAATCATTTTTTATTTGTTTTTCATGATATGGATGAAATACAGATTTATGATGAAATGTCTTCTTTGGTTTCTTCGCTTAAAAATTCTTTTAAAAAGCTTCATATTTATGTAGGGATCGGAAGTTCTGTCCACATGCTTCGTGAGATTGGTGCAAGTTATCAACGTTCTCTGGCTGCTCTTGTTTATGCTGTGAATAAAGGTCAGGAAATTGCCCGATTTGAGGAAATGGGATTTTTTAAAATTCTTCATTCTGTAAATGATCGGAATCTTTTGGTTGCTTATCATGATGAGTATTTGAAAGATATTGAGGAGTATGATCAGATTCATGATACGAATTATCTGGAAACTTTGCATCAGTACCTGCTTTGTAACGGGAGTATTCAGCATGTGGCTTCGAATATGTTCTGTCATCGAAATACCATTACTTATCGGATGCGAGTGATCGAGGATCATTGGGAGTTGAAGTTGGATGATACGGTGGAGAAGTTTCATTTGATGGTGGCGTTTTTTATTCGGGATTATCTGGAGGTAAGTAAATTCTGATTTGTAGTTTGAAGGCGGAAATTATTGGTGAAATATTATAAAAAAGGAACCATATACACTGGTGCACAAAAAATATCCTGATCTTTACTTACATCTTTTGTATTTGACATACCTCCATCTGGGTCATTTGTATTATATGCTACTAAAACTGTTTTCGAATCTTTTAAATCTGGTTTTGATTTTGCTTCCGTAAGCAGTCATACCAGAATGGTAAATGCCAACAGGCTTCAGGTACACGCTCTTGCGTATAATATATTTAATTGGTTTAAGCTGCATAGATCAAATTTAAAGATTCATGGCACAGTTTCTGATTTAAATACTGTTTCTTGAATAATGCAATTAAAATAAGGTTTTATAAATCCCATAAATCGTATCCCGATCCAATTTCACATAATTATTCGCCATTAATCTTCCCTGTTTCGTCATAACAACTTCTGTGAATTCTTCCAACTCTTCTTCTTTCACACCATACTCATGTAACGCTTTCTTAGGAATCAGATGATTTAACAGCACTTCTATCTCTTCATAAACTTCCTCAGGTTTACATTCAAGAATTCCTGCGTAGGTGCTTGCTAAGAGAACTTGTCCGATCCGTGGTTTTCTCGCTTCTTCTCCGTCTTTTGCGATTGCTTTGTATGTTTCTAAGATCATTTTCATTGCTTTCTTTGAAAACATCTGGGTAAATGGATTTGCTTTTGGTGATGTGTAGGATTCTATGGAATGAATCAGGGCATCGATAGAGCTTGTTGCGAAGAATCTGAATGGCAGACTTTCTACCAGCTCTGGAATCAGAACTGCTTCGTCTGTATATAGTTCGTCGACTGCTAATCCCATTTTTGTGATTCTTCTCGTTTTTGTTGCAATAATATTTTATTTTCATTGGTAGAAATCATTTCTTTCTTCGGTTATAATTATATAAGCAAAACAGAAAAGGAGATTTTTATGGAACAGCTAATTGTTTTAGGAACTGGAAATGCACAAGCAATTCATTGTTATAACACTTGCTATGCTATGAAAAAAGGCGAAGAATATTTTCTTGTTGATGCTGGAGGTGGAAATGGTATTTTATCTCAACTTGATAAAGCTTCAATTCCACTTGAAAAGATTCATCATATTTTTGTGACACATGCCCACAATGATCATATCTTAGGAATGGTATGGATGATCCGTATGATCGCTACTTCTATGAACAAAGGTACTTACGATGGAACATTAACTATCTATTGTCATGAAGAACTGGTTGATACGATCAAAACGCTTACAAAACTTACGGTTGGGAAGAAATTTTACAAACACTTTGATGAGCGTATTCTATTCCATGTTGTTGCACATAGCGATACTGTCACGATTCTTGAAGATTCTTTTACCTTCTTTGATATTGGTTCTACAAAGGAAAAACAGTTTGGTTTTACTTGCCTTATGGACCATGGAACAAAGGTATCTTTTCCTGGAGATGAGCCATATCGTGAATCATTATATGAGTTTGTAAAAGGATCTGACTGGTTACTTCATGAAGCATTTTGTGTATATGATGAAAGGGATATTTTTAAACCTTATGAAAAACATCACAGTACTGTCAAAGATGCCTGTGAATTAGCGCAAACGCTTCATATCCCGAATCTTGTTTTGTGGCATACAGAAGATAAAGATATGAAACACCGTCAGGGAAAATATCTGGCAGAGGGTAAACAATATTATGATGGGAAACTTTATATTCCTGAGGATTTCGATGTTTTAAAATTTTAATTTTTTGGGTTGGCCAACTGTAGAATTCGAATATATGATAAAAAATAAATAAGCAACCGAAAGCGATGCGGTGGAATTTTGCAGTATCGATTCCATTAAAAAGCGGCATAATAATATCTAAAATGATCAAATCCATACGTGTCTTTTGATGTTCATGAATCAATTCATCTCCATTGTATGGCTGATCTTAGAACTTAAGATTCCAAAGAATAATGTTGTGGCATTGTGTATGATTTTGTTTTCATTATAACATAACATTAAAAAAAGTCAGTCATTTGGACTCGAGTTTTACAAACTTTGTCCAAATGACTGACTTGAGTTTTATTAGCTATATTTGTAGATTATTTCTTTACATACTTTGATGTAACTCTCAGTCGTGCCATCGCACGAGACAATGCAGCCTGCGTATGATAATACTGCAAACGACTCTGTTTCTGTTTCATTCGTTCTTCGGCTCTTGTTTTGGCTTCTCTTGCACGGATGATGTCGATATCTTCTGGACGTTCCACGGTATCAACCACGATAACCACGAAATCTCTGGTAACATCTGCGAATCCTTCTCCGACAACACAGACTCTCCATTCTCCATCAACTTTAAAACGAAGTTCTCCTGCGACTACAGCTGTTACTGTGTCTTCATGGTTTGCTAATACTCCGTAAAGTCCATCGACTGCTGGGAAAATGACATGTTCACAGGCTCCACTGTAGAACTTTTTGTCACTGGCAATGATCTCAAAATAAAAGGTTTCTGCCATTTACATCACCTCTTTTGCCTTTTCCTTTACATCATCAATTGTTCCGACCATTAAGAAGGCCTGTTCTGGATATTCATCCATTTCTCCATCAAGGATTGCCTTAAATCCTCGGATCGTTTCTTTGACAGGAACGTATTTACCAGGAATTCCTGTAAATGTTTCTGCTACACTAAATGGCTGTGATAAGAATTTCTGAATCTTTCTTGCACGATATACTGTAATCTTGTCTTCTTCGTCTAATTCTTCCATACCAAGGATTGCGATGATATCCTGTAATTCTTTGTATCTCTGAAGTGCTTCTTCTACACGTCTTGCTACTTCGTAATGTTCTTCTCCAACAACATCTGGCTCTAGAATACGTGAGCTTGATTCCAGCGGATCTACAGCTGGATAGATACCCTGTTCAGAAATGGATCTTGATAATACAGTTGTTGCATCCAGATGGGCAAATGTTGTTGCTGGTGCTGGGTCTGTTAAGTCATCGGCTGGCACATAAACTGCCTGTACGGATGTAATAGATCCGTTCTTTGTGGATGTGATACGTTCCTGTAAAGCACCGACTTCATTTGCCAGTGTTGGCTGATAACCTACAGCAGATGGCATACGTCCTAACAGAGCAGATACCTCTGATCCTGCCTGTACATAACGGAAAATGTTATCGATGAATAATAACACGTTCTGTTTTTCCTGATCACGGAAATATTCTGCCATGGTAAGTCCTGTCTGGGCAACTCTCATACGAGATCCAGGTGGCTCGTTCATCTGTCCAAACACTAAGGCTGTATTTTTGATAACTCCGGATTCTGTCATTTCATTCCAGAGGTCATTTCCTTCTCTTGAACGTTCTCCTACACCTGTGAAGATGGAGTATCCTCCATGTTCTGTTGCAATATTATGAATCAGTTCCTGAATTAAGACTGTCTTACCGACTCCGGCACCTCCGAACAGACCGATCTTACCACCTTTCGCATATGGTGCTAAAAGGTCGATGACTTTGATACCTGTTTCAAACATTTCTACAACAGGACTCTGGTCTTCAAATTTTGGTGGTTCACGATGGATCGCCCATTTTTCTTCTGTCTCAACAGGCTCTCCTTTATCGATAGCTTCTCCAAGTACGTTAAACATACGTCCTAATGTCTGTTTTCCGACTGGAACTTTGATTGGTCCACCAGTTGCTGTGACTTCCATTCCTTTGTGAAGTCCTTCACTGGCTGCTAATAAGATACAGCGTACAGTACGATTACCCATATGCTGTTCTACTTCCATAACAACTTCTTTTCCTTTATTAACAACGGTCAAGGCGTCATGAATCAAAGGGAGCTGTTCAGTTTCAAATTCTACGTCGATTACTGGACCAAGAATCTGTACGATTTTTCCTTTTTCCATTTTATTTCCCTTCCTTCACTGTTACTCTTTCTTTAATGATTTGGCTCCGGCACATACCTCTGTGATCTCCTGAGTGATCGCTGCCTGACGAGCTCGGTTATACATAAGTCCCAGTGATCTTATCATTTCTCTCGCACTCTTGCTTGCACCTTCCATCGCCATCATTCTGGCGTTTAATTCACTGGAAAATGATTCTACCATCGCACCATAGACAAGTCCTTTGATATAGTTTGGTGCCAAGCGGTCAAGTACCGCCTTTACAGATGGCTGAAATTCTGTCATATGTGATCTCTTTCCTTTGCCTGCAAACTCATACTGATCTGGGTTTAACGGTAACACACGGA
Organism: Anaerostipes sp. Marseille-Q3525; assembly: GCF_018223505.1. Classification (NCBI taxonomy): domain Bacteria; kingdom Bacillati; phylum Bacillota; class Clostridia; order Lachnospirales; family Lachnospiraceae; genus Anaerostipes; species Anaerostipes sp. Marseille-Q3525. The sequence continues at coordinate 35,858 of NZ_JAGTTT010000002.1, read as the reverse complement.
TCATCGTTGGTTCTGAGGTAATGGATGTGATCATCTTTGTGTAAATAATATAGACTTCATCAAGTTCTCCTGATACATATTCCTCGATCAGTTTCTCGGCAATTCTTCTTGCTCTATAAATCGTAGGATCCTGTGTTGTATAGAAGAAATCTTCGTCCATCTGGGCTGCATTTCTTCGTCTGAAATAGTTACGTCCCATATATCCAATCACGAACAGTTTATCATCTTCATTAATATTCTCTTCTGCCATTTTTGTAATGTTATGATTATAGGCCCCGGCAAGTCCACGGTCTGCAGTCATCACAAGATATCCTTTTTTGGGATGTTCTTTCTTTCTTTTGTTTAAGAAAATGTGCTGAAGATCTGGCGTATGTGCCATGATATCAAGCAGAGATGCCTGAAGCATTTCAAAGTATGGAGTTGTGGCATCTAACTGCTTTCTTGCTTTCTTTAATTTGGAAGATGAGATCAGATACATCGCATTTGTGATCTTTAATGTATCTTCGATACTGTTCATCCTTGTTTTAATTTCTCTGATATTTGCCATAGTGATCACCTACTTTAAATAGGCTTCTATCGCCTCTTGGATCTCTTTTGCAATGTCATCTGTTAAGACTTTGCCTTCGTCGATCTTCTTCACTGTCTCTGGATATTTCTGTTCAAAGAATGCTGTCATTTCTTCTGTCTCTGCCTTTAATTCTTTGACTGGAACATCATTTAACATCTTATGACCTGCTGCAAACAGAAGTAAAATCTGTTTATGTAATGCCATTGGATGGTACAATGGCTGTTTTAACAGTTCGATCAGATGAGATCCATAATTTAATGTTGCTTTTGTTCCATCGTCAAGGTCTGAACTAAACTGTGTAAATACCTCAAGTTCTCGATACTGAGCTAAGTCAATACGAAGGTTTCCGGCTACTTTCTTCATGATCTTTGTCTGTGCTGCTCCACCTACACGAGATACAGAAAGTCCAACATTGACCGCTGGTCTTACACCGGAGAAGAATAACTCACTTTCAAGGAAGATCTGTCCGTCTGTGATAGAGATTACGTTTGTAGGAATGTACGCGGATACGTCTCCTGCCTGTGTCTCGATGATCGGTAATGCTGTGATAGATCCACCACCAAGTTCATCGCTTAATCGGCAAGAACGTTCTAGTAATCTTGAATGTAAGTAGAATACATCTCCAGGGTAAGCTTCACGTCCAGGTGGACGATCCAGCAGTAAGGAAATTGCACGATAAGCAACGGCATGCTTAGACAGATCATCATATACGATCAAAACGTCTTTTCCCTGATGCATAAAGTGCTCTGCAATTGCTGTTCCTGCATATGGTGCAATGTACTGTAAAGATGCAAGGTCACTTGCAGATGCGGATACTACAATAGAGTAATCCATAGCACCATGTTTACTTAATGTTGTTACGATCTGTGATACTGTTGATGCTTTCTGTCCGATCGCTACATAAATACAGATAACATCCTGTCCTTTTTGATTTAAGATCGTATCAACTGCGATCGATGTTTTACCTGTCTGACGGTCACCGATGATCAGCTCACGCTGTCCACGTCCGATCGGGAACATAGAGTCGATCGCTAAGATACCTGTCTGTAATGGCTGATCAACAGATTTTCTGTCGATAACTCCTGCTGCCTCATGTTCGATTGGTCTTCTCTCGTCAGTTTTAATTTCACCTTTTCCATCGATTGGTTCTCCGATCGCATTAACGACACGTCCGATCATAGCATCTCCAACCGGGATATCTGCCTGTACACCGGTTCTTGCTACTTTAGATCCTTCCATTAATCCATGATCGGAACCAAGTAAAACACAACCGATACAGTTTCTTTCAACATTCAGTACAAGTCCGTGGACACCTGTTTCAAAAATAACAAGTTCTCCATACATTGCCTGGTCCATTCCATAGACTGTTGCAATACCATCTGCGATCTGAATGATTCTTCCTTCTTCTTTGACCTCAGTTTTCTGGTCATAATTTTCAATTTGATCTTTTAATACAGAAACGACTGTTTCTGGATTGATACTGCTCACCTGATTCTCACCTCCATGTAAGTTTCTGCTGTAATTTTCTCATTTTACCACTCAGGCTGTTATCATAAACATGGTCTCCAACTTTCAGCATGAAACCACCGATTAAATCTTTGTCTTCTTTTAAAGTAAGATCTACTTCATCTGCCTGATACTGTTTCATAAGATACTGTTTGATTCTCTCTAACTGTTCGTCTTTTGGCATTGTCACATAGTCAAACTCTGCCTTGATGATCTTGTCTGTCTTACGTTTTAATTCATCGTAATACTCAACTGCCTCGTCAAAACAATCAATATCATCATTGTCACATACTATTTTCAAGAAACTCTTAAGATCATCGGAAAATAACTTATCAACCACATTTTCTTTTTCTTTTTTTGTGATCATTGGATTTTCCAGCGCCCTTAAAAGTTCCTTATTTTCATGAAGCATGTCCTGTGCTTTTTGTAAGCTTTCCTTTTTCATTCCAAGTTCAAACAATACCTGTCCATACGTCATGGAAATTCTCTTCATATGCTAGACACCTGCCTCTTTCAGGAAATCATCTAAAAGCTTTTCATTGCCTTTGTCATCTGCTTCTTTTTCCACAACTTTGGAAGCTGCCATAAGTGCGATCCCTGCGATTTCTGTCTGAAGACCTGCGATCGTCTTTTGTTTCTCAGCTTCAATATCTTTACGGGCATTTTCTTTCATAAGAGCAATCTCTTCTTTTGTCTGATCCATCTTATTCTGGTATTCATTCTTCGCTCTTGCTCTTGCATCGGAAACGATCTGTCCTGCCTCATCTTTTGCCTGTGCAAGGTTCTTCTCATATTCCTGTTTGATTCCCTCTGCTTCAGCTTTCGTCTGTGCTGCTTCATTTAAGTCACTTGAGATCATTTCTTTTCTCTTCTCCATGATCTCGCTGACTGGTCCAAATAAGAACTTACGAAGCAACAGATAAAATACGACAATGTTGACGATCGGCCAGATAATGCCCCAGTCTAATTTCAGAAACATATCTTCCGCCTCCTACTTCTATTTCATTACAATTAACAGAATCGCAACAACTAATCCATAAATTGATGTAGCTTCGGCTAATGCACAACCAAGTAATAATGTCTTATTGATATTTCCAGCTTCTTCTGGCTGTCTTGCGATTGCTCCAAGTGCTCCGTTTGTTGCAACACCGATACCAATACCTGCTCCTAAACCTGTTAATACTGCAATTCCTGCTCCAATAGCTGCTAATCCCATGATTCTAATCTCCTTTTAAATAAAAATTAAATTTGTAATTTGTGTATCTGTCCAGATACCTTTTACTCAATTGATTCACTGATAAACAGTGATGTTAATAATACAAATACATATGCCTGTAATAATCCATCGAAAAAGTCAAAGTAACAACTAAATGGCAATGGCACGATCGCTGGTGCGATATGTGTGATCAGTTCCATTAAAACGAATGCTCCTAAGACATTTCCGAAAAGTCGCATACACAGTGATAACGGTCTTGTAAATAATTCAAGGATGTTAATGGCCGCCATCATTGGCATAGGTTCCACATAACTGTGGATATATCCTTTCAATCCTTTCTCGTGGATTCCAGAATATATGATCAAAAACAAACTGATGATCGCTAATCCTGCGGTAACGTTCAGATCTTTCGTTGGCGGTTTCGCTCTGAAAAATCCCGAAATATTTGCACACGCAAGATAAATCAGAATTGTTCCAAGAAACGGTATGTAACGTTTCCCTTTTTTGCCGACCAGACCACCGATGAAGTTATAGATGAAACCGACTAAGGCTTCCACATAAACTTGCGGTCCTTCTGGTATGACTTTCAGGTTCCGTACGAATATGATGCAGAGCAACACTACGATCGCTATGATCACCCACGTCGTTACGGCTGACTGTGGTACTGGAATACCTCCGCCAATGGGGATCGTAAAGCTTGTCTTAAGTGAGAGCTCTTCCATCAGATAATCTCCCAATGAACCCATTTTCTCCTCACCTTCTTTAATTTTATTCTTTTGAAGAAATCCAAGGGGTAATTTCTTCAAAAGTAAAAGAGTGCCTACACAATACATCGTAAACACCCTTGTTATGCATGCTATTTTATGCCTCTAATTTTTATTTGTCAATTCTTTTTGCGTTAAGATTGTGTTTGTTTTTTGTTTAATACTTACAAATAAGTGCGTTAAATTTTAGTAAAAAACACCAAAACACAAGGGTTTGCGGTATTTATAAATGACAGTTAGTCATTTTTAGTTGTGTTAAGATATGATTAATTTTTCCTGTTATTTTTGCTTACTCTTAATTAAAATTGTATGCAAAAAAAGACATTCAGGTAACAAATTTTATCATTTGCTTTCCTGAATGTCTTCTATATTTATATATCGTCTATATGATCTTTGTATGACTCTTAATCTTCAATCTGGTTGATTCGACGAATATGTCTTTCATCATTTGAGAATTCTGTCTCAAGGAATGTATCAACAATATCAAGTGCTAATCCTTCTCCAACAACACGTGCTCCCATTGCAAGGATATTTGCATCATTGTGTTCTCTTGTTGCATGAGCGCTGAATGTGTCACTGCAAAGTGCTGCACGGATTCCTTTGATCTTATTTGCTGTGATAGAAATTCCGATTCCTGTTCCACAGATTAAAATTCCTTTTTCTACTTTTCCGTCTTTAACTGCATTTGCAACTGCTTTTGCATACACAGGATAATCACAAGATTCTTCAGAATAGCATCCATAATCCTTTACTGCATATCCTTTGTCTTCCAGATGCTTGATGACTGCCTGTTTTAATGCATATCCACCGTGATCACTACCAATACCTATCATTTCGTTTCCTCCTAATCTTTCTTCCCATATTTTCTTAACTAAACGAGCAATCTGTTCAAAACAGCGCTCGTAGTCGTCATCTTCCATACCATATGGATCAATGATCGCACCTTCCACACTGGCATATTCATTCAATGTCGCAATCTCTTTATAACCATGATATTCTTCTAAGATCTTCTCTTTCTGTTCTTCCGTCATGGTTAAGATCAGATCGCTTTGTTCTACTTCTTCCTGTGTAAGCTGTGCCGATTGAAAATCAAGACTTTCAATTCCACACTTCTGTATTACCATGTCCGCTGCCTTAACATGGACCGGTTCTGGAAATAATACGACTAAGCCTCTTGAGATTACTTCAATATTCTTCTGGTGTGCATCCAGAAGAAGCTGTCGAAGAAGCGACTCAGCAATGAAACTTCGGCACGTATTATTCGTACTTACCATTATTATTTTCTTCAAAATATTCTCCTTCTTTAAATACGGAGGATTTCATGTCCTGCTGCTTTCACCATACGATTCATGATCGCTTCACTTAAAGGTTCTCCCTCAAAACCTTCGGAATAGATCATATCTACATCCTTATGGTCAAATTCTCTTAATACATCATATAAATGTGCTGTCACTGTCTCAAGATGTGCTCTCTGTCCTACAGAAACAACTTCATCTGCCTCATAGAGATCTTTTGTCTCATCCGATGCAATGATTCCTATCTTTTTTCCCTTTTCCTTTTGTTCTCTGGCTAGTTTGTTGATATAATTTACAACCTTCTCCTGGTCCTCACCTAGTACAAGCACCATTTCTGCCTTTGGCGCATAATGTTTGTACTTCATTCCTGGAGCTCTTGGCACTCCGTGGTCACTTGCTTTTAGGGATGTATTCATCAGTACTTCACATCCAAGAAAATCTTCCATGGTCTCCTTCGTGATCCATCCTGGTCTTAAGATTACTGGCTCTGTATCTGTAAAATCAATGATCGTTGATTCTACTCCTACTAAAACAGCTCCCCCATCTAAGATCATCGGGATCTTTCCATGAAGATCTTCCATCACATGTTCTGCTTTTGTCGGACTTGGACGACCGGATGTATTCGCACTTGGTGCTGCAATTGGCACTCCTGATTTCTTGATCAGTTCAAGAGCTATGGGATGATCCGGCATACGGATCGCTACGGTATCAAGTCCACCTGTGACACAATCTGGTACCTGATCTGCTTTCGGTAAAATTACCGTCATAGGTCCCGGCCAGAAATGTTCCATCGCACGTCTTGCATTATCTGGAATCTCCTTAACCAGAGATTCTACCATCTGCATATCACATACATGAAGGATCAATGGATTATCGGAAGGTCTTCCTTTTGCTGCATAAATCTTTCTTGCCGCATCAGGAAACAATCCATTACCTCCAAGGCCATAGACAGTCTCTGTTGGAAATGCTACAAGTTCGCCTTCTTTAATCAGTCTTCCGGCTTCTTCCATGTCCTTTTTGCAATCTTCCATATTGTTAATTTTTACAAGTTTTGTTTCCATTTTTTTATCTCCTGACTTTGATTCAATGTTATGGATGAAACATAGCCATTTGGATTTATTATATCATTAAATGGTAAAAAAAGAAAGTGCTGTATTATATGGCTCACTATCAGAATATAATAAGAAGAAAAGGAATGATTTCTCATGAGCAAAGAACATCGTTTTATTTTTTGGGGTGTTTTGCTGATCGTTGTTTTATTATCTGTTTCTTCTATTACATTTCCTATTTTTGTTGCTCAAACTATCAAAAATCAAAATATCATATGCATTGATGCAGGTCATGGTGGTTCGGATCCTGGGAAAATCGGAAATCCCAATATTTTAGAAAAGGACATCAATCTTTCCATTTCACTTAAACTGCAAAAACTTCTGGAAAAGAAAAATTTTAAAGTATATATGACTAGAAATGGGGATTATAATCTTTCAGATTCAAAAGGAAATCAAAAAAGAAGTGATCTTGCAAATCGAAAACGAATTATTTTTGAAAATGATCCTTTGGCTGTGATCAGCATTCATCAGAATAGTTATCCAAGCAGTGATGTCCATGGAGCTCAGGTTTTCTATCCGCAAGGGTCTGAGAAATCAAAACAGTTAGCAGATTCCATCCAGTCAGCTTTGATCAAGGGACTTGATCCTACCAATCACCGGGAAGCAAAAGCAAATGACCAGTATTATCTGTTTCAGGATAATCCTTATCCGATTGTTATTGTAGAATGTGGCTTTTTATCAAATCCAGAGGAATTAAAAGCACTTCAAAATAATAAATATCAACAAAAGGCTGTGAAATGTATCGTTGATGGAATTATAACTTATATAAATAACAAATAAATATATTTTTATAATTAGTAATCATATACTATTATCAGAATATAATAAGAATGAGCTGGGAAATTAATCTCCCAGCTCGCTATACTCTTTGCATATTATTCTTTGATTTTCTGATATTCTATGGCGTAGATCTCTCCTTCCTGATCGTTGACATACTCTTTCATGTAAGAATCATCTTCATTGAGTATTAGATTTAGATGTTCCAGATTTACATCACTTATTGTAATGCCGTCTACACGGATTGCCAGTCCCTGTGACAGGTAATAAGATAATTCATCATGACTTGTCATTCCTGCCCTCCAATCATCATAAACAGATGTTAATTGTTACTTGCATATTAGATCATCTTCCTGAATTCTAAAAAAGTGATCTCTTACATCGTTCAGTGTTGCTTGTGGTATATAAAAATTCCGCACTGTTTCCAAATGTAAGTCTTGTCGCGACATAATGTAATTATATACATAATTGGAAATTATTTCAAGGCATTTATGGATAAAATTGTAAATTTCTTGAAAAAGCTTTACACGTCGCAAAAGTAATACTATAATAACATCAAAGTAGTAAAGGAGTGATGATTATGAAAATAGAACGTATCAGTGATAATCAAATCCGATGTACTTTAAATAAAGAAGACTTAGAAGGAAAGGAAACTCTGTTAAGTGAACTTGCCTTTGGCTCTGAAAAGGCGAAAGGATTGTTCCGGGAATTAATGAACAAAGCTGCTACTGAACTTGGTTTTGAGACGAATGAAGATAATCCTTTGATGGTAGAAGCAATTCCTGTATCCAAAGAATGTCTGATCCTTGTGATCACAAGAGTGGATAACCCAGAAGATTTCCGTGAACATTATAAAAAGTTACCAAAAGGTCTGCTTGGCGGATCAATAACAGATTCTGATGATGATGTCTTAGCTGATCTTCCAGATTTTCTTTCTGGACTCGGCAAAACTGCAATGTCATCCAATATCAATAATGATATGAAACATGCTCTTGCTGATACAGGAGTTGGTATTTTTGCCTTTACCTCTCTTGATGACGTTGCTTTTGCAGCAAAACTGTTAAGTGATTATAATGTTGCAAGTACTTTATATAAAGATCCTGACAATCAATGTTATTATCTTTCATTAACGGCACTTGATGATTCACCAAACAATGACAGTATGGATGAGATTCATCTCGTTCTTTCTGAATATTGCAAACGTCTGCCAAATACTTATGCAACGAAGGCTTTATTTAATGAACATCTGATAACGATTATCGAAAAACAAGCTATCGAAGAGATGGCTGCATATTAAAACAACAAAAGGAATTCCCGATTACAAGAGAAAGTAATCAGGAATTCCTTTTTCGTAATACATATATAATTTTTGTAAATTATATATGCGTTTCTATAGATACATGGTTTTCTTTTGTTTGGTACATGATTTTATTTTGCTGCTGTATAAATTTCTACCAAATCTTTTGCTGATAATTTCTTAAATGCTCCCAGCTGCTGTGTATCATTGTTAGTTGCTTTCATTGCCATATCTTTGATCTGCTCGTCGGTTGGATCAATTCCTAGTTCTTTTAAATTTGTTGGCATCTCAATCTCTCTATAGAAATCTTCCACAGCTTCGATTCCTTTGATTGCTGTAGCCTTGATATCTTCACATTCTTCAACGCCCATAACATTGACTGCAAACTGTGCAAATCGTTCTGGTTTCTCATCAATGACATATCTTGCCCAGCTTCCCCAGACTGCTGCAAGTCCTGCTCCATGAGCTACATCAAACATTCCACCTAATTCATGTTCGATCAGATGTGTTGCCCAGTCTCCTCCACAGGTTCCACATCCTGTCAGTCCATTATGTGACAGAGAACCACACCACATGATCTCAGCTCTCGCTTCATAATTCTTCGGATCTTTTTTAAGGATCTTTGCATATTTCATAACATTTTTCATAACGTCCTGTGCAATCTTGTCTGTGATCTCCATTGTATCTTCTAGTACAAAATAACGTTCCATTGTATGCATCATAATATCAGCACATCCACATTGTGTCTGGTAATCTGGTAATGTATATGTGATCTCTGGATTCATGATCGCAAATTTAGGTCTTGCAAGATCTGTATCCAGTGCCTTCTTGTACCAGCCTTCTTCATTTGTGATAACGCAAGAATTACTCATCTCGCTTCCTGCTGCTGCGATCGTTAAGACACTTCCTAATGGATAACATGTCTTAGGTGTTGCCTTTCCCGTAAACAGATCCCATACATCAACATCTGGATTTCCAAGTCCATAGGCAATTGCTTTACAAGAGTCAATAACACTTCCTCCACCTACCGCGAGAATGAAGTCTACGCCTTCTTTTTTACACAATTCGATTCCTTCATATACTTTTGATAAATGTGGATTCGGCACAACACCACCAAGTGTTACATAATCAATATCAAAATCCTTTAATGCTTCACAGACTCTGTCTAAAAGCCCAGATCTTTTTGCGCTCTGTCCTCCGTAATGGACAAGGACTTTCTTACATTCCTCTGCCTTCACTAATGATCCAACTTTAAGTTCTGCATCTTTCCCAAAGACTACTTTTGTTGGTGTGTAATACTGAAAATTTAACATGCTATATCCTCCTGTATCAGCTTTTGTTTTTGTATTTATACAATAAAACATTGTAAAAATTCAGCACATCATAATATTTCTATTACAATGTGCTGTTTTTCTTACTTATATATTTTATAAGTGATTATAAACTTTTTGCAAATGCCTGCATGATCAGAGATGCTACTTTAGCTCCTGGATCTTCCAGACTTCTGGATGCTTCTCCTCTTGTTGCAGCACGTCCGTGAACTGCTAACATAGTTGTAGTAGCTTTGAATCCTTCTTCTGCTGCATCAGCGGCTTTCCCTGCCATATCTGCCAAAGATTCTCCTGCTGCTAAAGAAGCCTGTAAGCTTTCTACTGCTGGATGAAGGCCATCAAGGAATGTCTTATCTCCAACCTTTGCTCCACCTAATTTCGCAACTCCCGCTTCGTAAGAAGCAAAGATCTGTACTACATCAGCATCTTCTAATGTTTCTTTTCCTTTCAGATCTTTTCCTGCCTGTTTTAAACCAGTTGCCATTAAAGATCCCATTGTTGAAGGAACTTTATTCGCCATTGCTTTTCCTGCTGCAAATAACAGTTTTCCTGCATCAGCGATTGCTCCGTCAGATACTGCATCGTATGCTGCTTTGAATCCATCGGACATTGTAAGACCTAAGTCTCCATCACCAACGATTCCGTCCATCTCGATCAGCTTATCTTTATTCTCAGCCATAATGTTGCTGATCTCTTTTAATAATTTGATTAAGTAAGATGTTTCCATACTAAAATGCCTCCTAAACCTGTTTGAAGAATGGTGTATCAACTGGATGGTCGATATATTCTTTTAATTCATCATCAAGTTTTAATAATGAGATTGAGAATCCAGCCATTTCAATCGCTGTTGCATATTCTCCCACATAGTATTTGTATACGCTGATTCCTTTTTCTTCAAGAACCTGATTGATGCGACGTGTTACAATATACTGTTCATCTAATGGAGTAGCTCCAAGACCATTTACAAGTACTGCAACTTCATCACCTTTTTCATATGGAAGGTCTGCTACGATCTTCTCTAACATTTCATCAACGATCTGATCAGCTGGCTCTAATTTACCACGGCGGATTCCTGGTTCTCCATGGATTCCCATTCCAATTTCCATTTCGTCATCTTCGATTTCGAAACTTGGTTTACCAACTCTTGGCACTGTACATGGTGTTAAAGCTACACCCATTGTACGAACGTTGTTGTTTGCTTTATCTGCAACACGTTTTACTTCTTCTAAAGAAAGCATCTTGTCTGCTGCAGCTCCTGCACATTTGTATACGAAGAAGATTCCTGCAACACCACGACGTGTGCTCTTTTCTCCTGGTGCAGATGGTCCTGCTGAAGCAACATCGTCTGCTCCTAAAACTTCTGCTGTTTCGATATCGTCTTCCATCTCAACTTCATCAGCTGCTGGACGGAATGTGAAGATATCTCCATTATAATTACCGTAGATATATAATACTCCGGCACCCTGGTCTGCATCTCTTGTTAAAGCGATTGCCTGATCTACACTTGGAGACTGGAATACATCACCAACTGCACATCCATCGATCATACCTTTTCCTACATATCCCAAGAATAATGGAAGATGTCCTGATCCACCACCTGTGACGATACCTACTTTTCCTTCTTTTTTATGTTTAGATACAAGAACCTGTAAGTCACCATCTACACATGTAAGATCATCTTTATGTGCGATGTAGATTCCTTCTAACATTTCTTTGATATAATTATCTGGCTGGTTGATAATTTTCTTCATTGCATACTCTCCTTCTTCTATGTAAGCGATTATTTGTTAGGGAATTTGATCTGAGATGGATATTCCCATTTCTGTAATTCTTCTGGTGGGAAGAAGTATGGTTCTTCACCCTGTCCTGCACAAAGTGCATTGTAGTATAACTGAGCTAATTCTTCGATATAAGCAGCTCTTAAGTATGCATCATAGATGTTACCCTGAGATACAGCTACTGCTCCATGTCCCTGTAATAAGAATACGTCTGCTTCCTGAACTGGTTCGATAACACTGTCAGACAGATCTGTTGTTCCTGGACGTCCATAAGGAGCAACTGGAATTCTTGATTTTGTTACACCTAAGTTAGCGATTTCATATACAACAGCTGGAATTGGTTTATTTAATACAGCGAATGTTGTTGCATACATAGAATGTGTATGACATACAGCATTTACGTCTGGTCTTGTTTTATAGATCTGAAGATGCATTAAAGATTCACTTGTTGGGCGAAGTCCTGATTCGTTTTCGATAACGTTTGCATCAAGATCAAGAACAACCATATCTCTTGCTGTTAATAATTCTCTATCTACCTGTGTTGGTGTGATTACTACATATCCTGTTTCTGGATCTCTTGCACTTAAGTTTCCAGATAAATGTTTACATAATCCTTCTTTCTGAGCACGTTTTGCCATAGCTACAACGTCTTTTTTTAATGATTCTAACATCTCTACTTCTCCTTTTCCTGTTTTTGAATTAATTTAATGATATCTTTTGGCTCTTTTGCCTTCTTTAAAAGCTGCAAGCTTTTTTTATCTTCTATTATGTGATTTAACTGCTCTAACATCTCCAGATGTTTTGTAGGATCTGGTGTCCCGATCATAATGACAACATCTGCCTGCATATATCCACACACGTCTGTTCTCTCTGGCATGGTAAGTAATGATAAACATACTCTGTTTGCTCCATCATCGACTCCAGCGTGTGCAATGATCACTCCGTCTGCGATCATAATAAATGGTTTATCTGCCTTGATATTATCAATTGCTTTCTGTACATACCCTTCTGTGACATCACCGCGTGTTACAAGTGGTCTGCCCACTGTACGGATCGCATCTTCCCAAAGAAGTGTATGATCTAATACCTGAATCGTTTCTTCTACTAAAACATCTTTTAATCCAATTTGAAATCTTGTCCTTACATTGTTTAATTTCTCATCTTCAATCTCCGGATTCAATGCTGCTGCAAATTCTCTCTTTAATGCTTCCTCATCTATAATATCTGCATATTTGCGAACAATATTTAACAAGGTAGAAACATCTAATTTGTGAGGTACGATTCCGACTAATTCTCCCATGACTTTTTCTCTGAATTTAGTCTTAGATACTTCATCCAGAAATGGCTTCACAACAAACTGTGTCTTTGTCGTCTCAAGTCTTACCATCGTAAATACGAGGTCAAACTTTGTTTCATCATAGGATGCAAAATCTCTCATTGACAGACATGCAATGAACTCAATCTCTGGAAATAATTCCTTCAATGTAAAATATAAGAAATTAGATACTGAGATCCCATTCGCACATACTACAACTGCTCGTTTCCTTTGGTCCGGTGTAATTTCAAGAATACCTTCTCTTCGAAGCCATGCTCCAAATAATGCCGTAATATATACAAGCTCTTCGTCTGGAACTTCAACTCCTAATAATCTTTCTACCGGTCCGATGGATTTCCGCACGACTGCATGAAGTGATGCATATTGTGGGAGGACCATATCCAAAATACTTTGTTCGATATGATAATGATACTTCATGCGATAAAATGCTGGCTTGATGTGCTGAAACAATGCTTCTAGCAAGGTTTCTCTTTCATTGATCGTTACACAGATCAGATTCTCAAAATTAACGATCACTTCTTCTGAAGCTCTCATCAATTCTTCTTCCTGTGCAGAATCTCTTGTCTGCAGTGTATGGAAATTAGAAATCTGAATCTGAGCTGTCAAAAATAATTTTTCTGTCTGCCAGGTAATTCCGTATTCTTTTGCAAACTCAAGCATCACAGAATACTCTTTTGTACCGGCAATATGTTGAAATGTCTCTGGAAGCTCCCGAAGAATCCTTCCCTTCTGTGTTCTGATAATGATCAAACACATGATCAAAGGAAGTTCTTTCAGTCTCTCATCTGTAAAACGAACTTGCAGACGTTCCTCAATCATTGAAATCTGTTTTTCCACCTGCTCCATCATCTCTTCACTGATCTGACAGATATCCATGATCGTCTCTTTTCCTCTTGGAATCTTTAAGATTCCACGAATTGATGTGACCATCATCTCACGTTTTGCATATTCACTGCCGACTAAGTGATATCCTTCCTGCCGGCTGTATAATACTTCCAAATGATATTCTTCTAATCTTTGTTCCAGTTTCTTAAGATCTGTTAGAAATGTATTTTTACTGATTTCTAATTTTGATGTGAAATGATAAATTGATAGTTCTTCGCGTACACAAAGAAGCATCAGAAAAATTAAAAGTCCACGTTCTTTATCCGTATAAATATACGTTGTTCCATCTCCAGTGATCTCTTCTGTCTGATATTGTTCAATGACAGCAACTGGTATGATAAATTTTCCAGTCCTTAACCGCTCGATCTTTGGCATTCCATTGTCCTGCAGATAATCATTAATCTTCTCGATCGTATAGCTTAGCTGCTTTCTGGATAGCTGTAAAGACGCTTCCACTTCCTTACCCGTGATCGCGGGATTATTCACAATCGTTTTAAGAACTGTATAACCTCTTTCATCTAAATACAATGGTGCACCTCTTTCATCAAGTCTATTACTTTAATAAGTTTACACTTCAATTCCTGGAGATTTTGCCTCGTAATCAAGCAATTCTTTTAATTCATCATCTAATTTAAGGACAGTCAATGCTGCTCCGTTCATATCAAGAGATGTTACATAATCTCCAATAAATACTTTGTAAACTGATAATCCCTGTTCTTTCAGGTATTCTTCTACTTCATCATATAGAACGTAAAGTTCCATAACTGGAGTAGCTCCTAATCCAGACATTAAGACTGCAACTTCGGAACCTTCTTCTGGTTCCATATCATCAATGACTGCCTTAGCCATCTGTCTTGCAATATCTTTGGCTGGTTTTAAATCCTGTACATTGATACCAGGTTCTCCATGATGTCCGATTCCAAATTCCATCTTTCCATCTTCAATCTGGAAATTTGGATGTCCAACTGCTGGAATTGCACATGGACTTAATCCGACACAAATACTTCTCGTATTATCTACAGTTTTCTGTGCTACGTCAATGACTTCATCCAGTGTTCCACCTAAAGCAGCTTTCGCTCCTCCGATCTTCCACATGAACACACCACCTGCAATACCATGACGTTTCTCTTTTGTCTCTTTTGGAGAAGACGCAACGTCATCAGTTGCTACTACATATTTTACAGTTACACCCTGTTTCTTTGCTTTGCGGATCGCCATCTTTACATTCATATTATCCCCGGCATAGTTACCAAATAAACATGCAACTCCCTGCCCGGAATCTACTGACATAAAAGCGTCATAAAATGCTTGAGCAGAAGGTGAGGAGAAAATCTCACCTACTGCTACTGCATCCATCATATTCTTTCCGACATAGCCAAGAAACGCAGGTTCATGTCCTGATCCACCACCTGTTACAAGACCAACTTTGCCTTCTACAGGAGCGTTTACATACTGGACAACGCGATCATTTGCTTCTGAACGTTTGATCAGATCTTTGTGTGCTTTTACATATCCTTTTACCATATCTTCTACGATATAATCTGGATCATTAACAAATCTCTGCATATTGAAACCTCATTTCTTTTTTGCTGTCTGATTATTATGTATAATTGTGAATCAATCTTAGTTGATTTCTCTTCCTTCTGCTTCTTCTTTTCCAAGGTATTTGTAAAGTGCAATAAAGCATACAACAAAGATTACACATAATACTAATGGGAAGAAGTTTCCATCCATGATCTTAAATACATGAGAGAATGCATATGTCTGGATAGGTCCATCGATAGATGAGCAAGAAATTAATTCTCCAGCTTTTAATGCAACTGCTCCTGTTGAACGAGCAAGATCAGAGATGAATGGTGCCATGATTGTTCCTACCCAAAGGTAAGCTGGTGCAAATAATGTAACTAAGATTAACATACGGATGATGTTACCACCTGTTACAAGGAATGCTGCTACTGCGATCGCATTGTTTACGATACCAGCGAATGGAAGGATTTCATTTCCTGGTAAGAACATTGAGAATACTAATGTTACAGGGATAGCCCAGAATACTGCTAACCAGATTTCGTTTGCACCACCCATGAATGGCCAGTCAAGACCTACAACTAATGTTCTGTCATCGAATTTCTTGTTCATGAAAGCACTGATTGCTGATGAAATTGGCTCTAATGCCATCATGAAGTATTTAGAGATTACAGGGAACAGTGTTAATGCACATGAAGCCTGAATACCTAATGTTAATGTAGCTGCTACACTGTAACGAGCTAAGATACCGAAGATAATACCAAGGATGAATCCTAATACGTGAGATTCAGCGAAGATACCGATCTTATCTTTTAATGCTGCTGCATCGAAACGTTTGTTTAATGCAGGGATTTTCTTTAAAATACAGTCAATTGGGAACATGAAGATTGATGTGAATCCCATTTTATGTGTACATGTTACTCCTGGAATTCCAGAAAGTTTTTCAATACGATACTGATACATATCTGCCATCTTTAACTCGAAGATGATCTGAATACCAGCTACGATAAATGCTAATGCGATAGAAGCTGCTGTTCCAAAGTATGGTTTAGATACGGCTGCTACTGCTACACCAGTAAAGATTTTTCCCCAAACATTCCATAAGTCAGCGTTGAATGTTTTTGTCTTGTTAATGATCAACATAAGAATGTTTAATCCGATCATCAGTGGGAACATTAAAAATGCATATGGCCAAGACCATGCGATTGCTGATAATGTTGTCCAACCACCATCAACGATTGGTAAGTTGATTCCTGTGTGTGTTAACATTGCCTTTGCAGCAGGTCCGATAGCATCAGACATAAATCCGATCAGCATTGACATACCAGTGAAGGCTACACCTAATGTGATACCAGCTGAAATGGCATCTTTAAGTTTCATTCCTACGATTAACCCTGCGATGATAATGATGATAGGTACGAAGATTGCAGCACCTAATCCCAGGATCCAGTTAATTACATTTCCTAAAACACTCATATAATTCTCCTTTTCTCTCTTTCAAAAATCAGTTAAAACTGTTTTGCCTCTTATGCGTTTACAGCGTCAACTAATTTTTTGAATTCAGCATCCTGTCCAACACCTGTTAAAAATGCGATACCATTGATAACTGGAATAGGATATTCTTTTGTTACCTTTGTGATTGCGATGTAAGCACAGCTTCCTGCAATGTAACGGTCTACAGATTTGATATCTACTGCTAATACTTCAGCAGGGATATTGTTCTCTTTTAAAAGACGATTAACTTTACTTGCTACTGTCTGAGAAGTTGCTACTCCACTTCCACATGCTACTACGATCTGTTTCATTTTAAGACCTTCCTTTCTAAAAAACTTTATTAGTTTTGTTTATTAATTTTAAAGACCTTCCATGGAAAGTACTGCTTCCATGTACTCATCTTCAGTTTTGGCGTTTACTAATTTGTCCATAACTTCTGGTTTCTGGAAGTTTGTTACCAGTACCTGAAGTAATTCAACATGTTCATTTCCAGCATTTGGATCATCATGTCCACCAAGGAATCCAAGCATAAAGATGAATTTCACATCATGCTGAACATCGTTGTTTGCCATCTCGCACCATTTGATTGGATTCTTTAATCTTGTACATGCGATAAATGGTTTGATGATATTTTCTGGATCTGCATGAGGGATCGCTACCGGATATGGTTCAACCGGAAGAGCTGTTGGATAATTTGCTTCTCTTGTTTTGATTGCATCTTTAAATGTATCTTTTACATATCCAAGCTCTAAAAGCTTATCTGCCATCTTGTCAAAAAATTCATCCTGATCTTTGACTTCCCAGTCAAGCTGAATCAGTTCTCTGTAAATTGTGTCACGATTTGCCACGACTTATCACTCTCCTTTTATTATTCTGGTCAGGTTGTTTGCCGTCTCTTGTAAGCTTCGTTCCTTACCTGTTGATTTCATTATAGGACAGTATTTCTATCAATACAATTCTCATTGGGTTCAAAAAATGGAGCATTGGTTGCTCATTCCTGTGATGAGCAACCTTTTTGCTCAACGTTGCACAATTATAAAAATTTTATAAACTAATGATAAATATGGCATAAAATCAAGGTTTTTCATGGGTATTTTTTAGGTGTTTTTACAATTGTCTAACAATTCTTTTCTATTTTTTTAAGTTTCATTTGTTACTTTTGCTACTTTGTACATTCTATAAAAAAAAGAGAGCGTTATACTTTTTAGTACTTGTAATATACTGAAAAGTATAACGCTCTCTTGATTTCTGATCTAGCTTTGATCTATAGATTATGCTTCTTTTGTCTGAGCATATTCGTTTAATCTTCCAAGCAGTTCATCTAAATCCATTCCGTGAACATAAGCTGCCTGCTCTAAGCTTTCACCCTGAGATGATGGGCATCCAACACATCCCATTCCAGATGCCATAAGGATTGCTGCATAATTAGGATCTAATGCGATTAAATCTGCGATGATCATATCTTTTGAAATTGCCATTTCGTTTATTCCTCCATAAATATTAATAGTATTTTTAGAAAACGATAGTCTTCTAACAATGTTCTCTAAAATAGTTTAGACTAACATTCATAGTATAATACATTATGTTCAAAGTGTCAAAATAACTTTCCATATTTTTATTACATTATTGTTAAAAATACAACAAAATCACTTGATATTCTTTCCCAAGTATATTAAAATAAACATGGTCAAGCGGGTGATGCCCGCTACTAATGATTATACTATTTATATAAGGAGGATATAACTATGGCATATGTAATTTCAGACGCTTGTATTTCTTGTGGAGCTTGCGAAGGAACTTGCCCAGCAGGAGCTATCAGCGAAGGAGATGGACAGTACGTAATCGATGCAGATACATGCATGGAATGTGGAGCTTGTGCAGACGGATGTCCAGCAGGAGCTATCAGCCAGGAATAATTTCCAGGTAACGTATATTGTTCAAACAACAAAAAAGAGATGCATTTTTATGCATCTCTTTTTTGTTCCATATATTCTCTTACTTTCTTCGATGTCGGAAGTGATTCTATAGCCCCTGGTGTAGCGATCGACAAAGCTGCTGTATAATTGGCTATGGACAATACTTTACCTACTGAATCATCCGTACAGATTCTTGTACAAAATGCTCCGATAAATGCATCCCCTGCTGCTCTTGGATCAATCAGTTCTACATCTTCGACTGCTTTCTTATAATAAAATCTCTCTGGTGTGTTCATGATCACACCTTTCTCCCCCAGTGTCACAAGAACGGTTGGAACTCCTCGTCCTCGGATCACTGCAGATGCAACCCTTGCTTCATCCAGATTAAATCGTGTCCAGTCCCTCTTCCAATCACTGTGAATCTTAACTCCTGTCATCGATTTAGCCGCCTGTTCATTGACGATCAGATATGTAATATGCTGCATAAATTCCTTTGATAGTTTCTTTACCGGTGTTGGATTAAGCACAACATCTACCTGATGTTCATAAGCATATCTCGCAACTTCTTCATTAACTTCCATCGGTACTGCATTCTGTAAAACTACCAGATCATATTTCTCAATCTCGTCTTCCAGATAACAGATCTCATCTACTGTAATTGCCATACATGCTCCTGGTACGATGATGGATCTTTTCTTTACTTTCCGTCCAGGAATCTTCTCTAATAATACGATAGAAGAACCTGTCGGCAATGTATCATCATATAAGATCTGTTCTGTGTGTACACCTGCTTCTTTGCATACCTTGATCAGTTCTTTTCCATCCTGATCTCTTCCGATCTTCCCGATCAGTGTGACATCTGCCCCTAATCTTGCCATCTGAACCGCCTGGTTTGCGCCCTTGCCACCAGGTGATTTCTGGATGTCTTCTCCCATGACAGTCTGTCCTTCTTCTGGTATCACGCTTGTTTCAATCCCATGGTTCATCATAAGACTTCCGACTACCAGAATCTTTGGTCGTTTGTTCATATTTGAATTCCTCACTCTATATATTAACTCTCAATCTGTTGAAATCGGAGCTCACAAATTTATTATAATATTGTCTGAATCCAAATACAATCGCAACTTATTTTTCTTTTCGTTTTCTTTTAAAGAAATGTCTTCTTTCTCTGGATGCTGCAATTTCTTCCCTTGCTTTTTGCTGGTTTCTGATCATTTCATCAAGTTTCTTAAAGCGTTGTTCTTCTTCTGATTCCCGCAGCCGAAACTGATAATCAACTTCTTTTGCCACCCTGTCTGATACTTTGGAGCTGATCTGATCTGCAATGTAATCTTTCTGCTCAAGGATTGCCTGTCCCATGATCTTTACAAGTACTTTCTGAAACTCTTTCATTTTCTCTGACGTATTGATCTGTTTGCCCGCTGGAAATGGAATGATATTTCCAGAAAGTTTCCGCTTGATCTCCTCACTGTCTAATCCTGCATTTTTTAAATCCCTGATCTGCTCAAATGTGCGGATTTCTTTTTCGCCATAATAACGGTATCCTTTTTCATTTCTCGGTATTGTTAGTGAAAATTCTTCCTCCCATGTTCTAAGGTTATATGTTTCAAGACCTAACTGTCTGGCCGCTTCTGATATCATACGTCTTTTTTCTTTCATATTTCCCTTCCTTTCCTCCCCTTCATTATAAGGTTTCAAAAGATTCGGAAACAAGAGAAACCGTCCTCTAAAAGATGACGGTTTCTTACATTATTTTCTTTATTTTTCGTACATTTACAGACCAAATTCATCCATCCCATCTTCATTTGATTCGTTTGCAATCTGATTTAGCCTATATGCAAGTGTTGTGTATCTTCGCTGCTCATTTACATTCTGTATCATTGAAAACAACATATTCCTGTCCCCAACGATCGTTAAGCAGTTCCTTGCCCTTGTAACTCCTGTATACAAGAGATTCCTGTGAAACAATACCCTTGGACCGCTTAAGATTGGCATAACAACGGCCGGATACTCACTTCCCTGTGATTTATGAATCGTTACAGCATATGCAAGTTCTAATTCATCCAGATTTGCATATGCATACTGTACTTCTTTTGTCTCATCAAATAATACTGTGATTTTTTCTGTATAATCATTAATTTCTGTGATGATTCCCATATCACCATTAAAGACTCCAACACCTTTATCTACAGTAAATCCTTTGCTGTTTCGCATCTCCCATTCCAATTGGTAGTTATTCTTGATCTGCATGACCTTGTCGCCTTCTCTAAACAATCCAAAAGCAACCTCTTTTTCTTTCTTCTCGTCAGATGGGGGATTTAAATACTGCTGCATTACCTGATTTAATCTTTCTACTCCAAGTTCACCCTTACGCATTGGTGTTAATACCTGAATATCGTAAGGTTTCGCATGGACATATCCCGGCAGTTTATCCCTGACTAAATAGACTAATACTCCAAGGACATCCTGAATATTATTTCTCTGAAGAAAAAAGAAATCTCTGCTCTTATTATCTAATTCCACAGGTCTTCCCTGATGGATCAGATGGGCATTTCTTACAATGTGGCTTCCTTCTTCCTGACGGAAGATCTGATTTAATTCTACAACTTTAAATTGTTCGGATGCAATCATATCTTTTAAAACATTTCCTGCACCAATTGATGGAAGCTGGTTAGAATCTCCCACGATCACAAGCCTTGTTCCAGGTACCATTGCCTGTAACAATGCATTCATTAGATACAGATCTACCATAGACATTTCATCAATGATGATAACATCTGTTTCTAGTGGATTACCTGCGTTACGTTCAAACATCGTGGCTCCTTTTCGCAAGTCACGTTCTTTGTCAGCCTCTCCATTGATCTCAAGCAGACGATGAATCGTCATAGCCTGATATCCTGTTGCTTCTGTCATACGCTTCGCTGCTCGTCCTGTTGGCGCAGCAAGCCTGATATCCAGTCCTTCATGTTCAAAATACTGGATCATTCCATTGATCGTTGTTGTTTTACCAGTTCCAGGTCCTCCTGTTAAAATAACAATACTATCCTCTGCGACCGCATGAATCGCTTCTTTTTGTTTCTCCGCAAATGTAATCTGTTCGTTTTCTTCGATCATCGCGATCATCGTCTCCACTTCCGAAACAGAAATATCATAATGAATATTCAGATCAAGAAGCATCCTTGCCGTATTGACTTCCATGTGATACTGGCTTGCTGCATAAACTCTCGTTTCTTTATCTTCCTCAATGACAATCTTACGGTCGATCATCATTTCCAATAAATGTTCTTCGATATCCTCTGGCGTTACTCCTAAAATATGTGCTGCATTTCTGCATAAAATATGCTTTGGAAGAAATACATGACCTTCATTCAAAGCTCTCATTAACGTATAGAAAATTCCAGAAATAATACGATAATCTGAGTTACTTCCGATTCCAACTTTCTTTGCGATCTCATCTGCGATCTTAAATCCAACTCCTGCGATATCATCGGTCATCTTATAAGGATTTTCCTGTATGATCGTATATAAATGATCTCCATATTCTTTATAGATCTTAACTGCCAGATTATTATTGATCCCATAGCCGGACAAGAACATCATTGCCTGACGCATCTCCTGCTTCTCACTGAATTCTACGGCGATCGCTCTCGCCTTCTTCTCACTGATCCCTTTAACTTCGGCAAGCCGTTCTGGTTCTTCTTCAATGACACGGAATGTATCCATTTTAAACTTCTTAGTAATACGTTTTGCAAGAGCTGGTCCAATCCCCTTGATCGCACCGGAACCTAAATAACGTTCCATGCTGTCAATATCATCTGGTGCTACGATCTCATATGTCCTCATCTGAAACTGCGGTCCATGAACCGGATGATCCACATAATCTCCCTCCATGGAAATGTATTCACCTTCATTTAAGAATGGAAACAACCCAACAACAGTTTCTTCATCGCCATCCACGTCGAGACTCAATACTGTGTATCCATTATCTTCATTTCGAAAACGTATATGATCCACATATCCTTTCAAATATGTCATTGTTTTTTCTCTCCTTTCTTAAATAACGTGAATTAAGGCCAGGATGTATTGCCATCCTGGCCTTTTGAATCTTTCGTGATTATTTTTTCTTTGTTTTTTTCTTGTCATCTTCTGCAAGATATTCGATATATTTTCCTGTACCGATCGCTACAGCTGTTAAAGGATCCTCTGCTGTCATTGTGTTGATTCCAGTCTTTTCTTCGATCAGTTCTTCTAATCCCTGAATTAAAGATCCTCCACCTGTTAAGACGATTCCACGATCAGAAATATCTGCTGCTAATTCTGGTGGAGTTCTCTCCAGTACATTGTGTACTGCGTCTACGATCTGGTACGCAGGTTCTCTTAAGGCTTCTTCTGTTTCTTCAGATGTAACAGTTACTGTCTTAGGAAGTCCTGTTACAAGGTTACGTCCACGAACATCCATTGTAAGATTTTCTGGACGTTTGTATACTGTACCTACATTAATCTTGATATCTTCTGCTGTACGTTCTCCGATCAATAAGTTATGTTTCTTACGCATAAAACGAACGATAGCTTCATCAAAATCGTCTCCAGCTACTTTGATAGAATTGCTTACTACAACTCCACCTAAAGAAATAACAGCGATATCTGCTGTACCTCCACCGATATCAACGATCATATTTCCACATGGTTTTGCAATGTCGATTCCTGCCCCGATTGCTGCTGCAACTGGTTCTTCAATGATAGAAACGTCTCTTGCTCCTGCCTGATATGTTGCATCTTCTACTGCTTTCTTCTCAACTTCTGTAGCACCACTTGGTACACAGACACTGATGCGAGGCTTTCTTCCAAATAAAGATTTACCAACTGTTCTGTCGATAAAATAGCTTAACATCTTCTCTGTTACTGTATAATCAGAGATAACTCCCTGACGTAATGGACGAACTGCCACGATATTTCCTGGTGTTCTTCCTAACATTAAACGTGCTTCTTCTCCAATTGCTTTGATCTTATTTGTATTTCTGTCAAATGCCACTACGGATGGCTCTTTTAATACGACGCCCTTACCTTTAACGTAAACTAAAACGCTGGCGGTTCCTAAATCAATTCCAATATCTGTTCCTGCTGCCATGGCAAAAAATTCCCCTTTCGCTTTCTCTTATCTATCATTATTATGTTATATCTTCTTCATCAGTATACACATGTACACATACTTCTCTTATTATATACATTTCTGCGGAAAATTCAACGTTTTTTTACATATTCCGCTAAAATTCAGTAAATCTTAAGAACTTACTTTTCCCAGCGTCCAGAAGCCCCGCACGGAAGTACCAATCCGTTTGATGAAACCGGTAATCCGATCTCATCTGAAATGACTTTTCCACCGAATTTTGCTGCTACCTGAGTTTCTAACATATAAGTTAAAACTGCAGGTTGTAAACCTGTTGTATAAGAGTTTACAAGGAAAAATAATGGATCATCTGATAGAATCTTTGTACATAGTTCAATGAATGGATAAATCTTCTCTTCGATCTTCCAGATCTCACCTTTTGGTCCTCTTCCATAAGATGGGGGATCCATGATGATTCCATCGTAGTGATTGCCTCTTCGGATCTCACGTTCTACAAACTTCACACAGTCATCAACTAACCATCGGATTGGTTTTTCTCTTAATCCGGAAAGCTGTGCGTTTTCTTTTGCCCAGTTTACCATACCTTTGGATGCGTCAACGTGTGTGACTGATGCTCCTGCTGCTGCAGCTGCAAGTGTTGCTCCTCCTGTGTAAGCAAATAAGTTTAATACTTTAACAGGTCGTCCTGCTTTTCTGATCTTTTCAGAGAACCAGTCCCAGTTCACTGCCTGTTCTGGGAATAATCCTGTGTGTTTGAAACTGAATGGCTGCAAGTGAAACTTCAATTCCTTGTAGTGAATATCCCATGTCTTAGGGAGATCAAAAAATTCCCACTGTCCACCGCCTTTATGACTTCTGTGATAATGGCCGTTTGGCTTCTTCCACTGTCTTAATTTCTTTGGTGTATTCCATAGTACCTGTGGGTCTGGTCTTACCAGAAAATAGTCTCCCCAGCGTTCTAATTTCTCACCGTTTGATGTATCTAAGACTTCATAGTCTTTCCATTGGTCTGCTAACCACATATTGTATATTCTCACTTTCTGTTTCTTCTATAAAAATATCATCATTGAAATATCTTCTTTCGTATGTATCTACATACTTATGTTTATTATAGCCTAAAGACAATTTCTTTCGCAAGGGTTCTATATAGAAAAAAAGAACTTTCTGCATCTTTACCATACAGCAAGTTCTTAAATTAAGTAATAGCTATGATTTTACGCCTGAAGTCCCATTAAATGATTAATAAACTGCTGTGCTGTACGTCCAGAAATTCCTCCATGGCTTAATTCCCATTTGTTTGCTTCGAGTTTCAGTTCGTCTTCTCCCATTTTAATTCCTGCTTTACGAGCAAGTTCGAATACGATCTCGAAGTATTCTTTCTGGCTTGGTTTTGAGTAGTTGATCGTAACACCAAAACGATTTACCAGAGATAATTTTTCTTCCATTGTATCGGATCTGTGCATTCCATTGCTATTTTCAACATCATTTCTATCGTTCCATGTCTCTTTGATCAGATGACGACGGTTGGATGTTGCATAAATTAAGATATTCTCAGGTTTTGTCTCAACACCACCTTCGATAACTGCTTTTAAGAATTTGTATTCAATCTCAAATTCTTCGAAAGAAAGGTCATCCATGTAAATGATGAATCTGTAGTTTCTGTTCTTGATCTGAGCAATTACATTAGAAAGATCTTTAAACTGATGTTTATAAATCTCGATCATACGCAATCCCTGATCATAGTATTCATTTACAATAGCTTTGATACTTGTAGACTTACCTGTACCGCTATCACCAAATAGCAGAACGTTGTTTGCTTTTCTTCCTTCAACAAATGCTTCTGTATTCTCAACAAGTTTCTGTTTCTGAATCTCATATCCGACAAGATCAGACAATACAACTTTGTCCATGTTATTGATCGCGCGGAAGCGGATGTTATTATCTCCACATTCTTCGATACGGAATGCTTTATTAAGGCCAAACATACCAACTCCATATGCTTTGTAGAAATCTGTAACCATATCAAAAAACTCGTTCTCGTCTTTGGCTGTCTCTAATCTCTCACTTAATGCCTGAACTTTTTCACTGACATTCTTATTGTACATTAATTCGGGTTTACCGATCGCTTTATAATCAGAGATTCTGCTAAAGCAGTCAACTCCTAATTCATCTTCGATTCTGCTAAAATCAAAATCAAATAATTCTTTGAATGCTTTGAAATCACTCTTTGCAAAGTGGTTAACACTTCCTTCGCTGGCACCAACTTTTTCACATGTGATACTGAATGGATTTTCATTTGTGATCAGTAAGTATGTTAAATAATTGTGCCACAGATTCTTATCAAATGCGTAATCTGTTGCAACTTCTAAGATTCTTTTTACCTGTTTAAATACTCTTGTTCTTAAAACATCTTTTGTTTGTGATCCTTCGTCCATGCAGCGGAAAATATCACTTAACTGCATTAAGATGGATTCTTCGTCCATGTCACCATAGATCAATAATTTTGATACGATATTATACATCTCTTGTCTTCCCCCAAACTTTCTCTTAAAATCATTCTTTTGTAACTGTTAGCAATCGTTACGTTTATTTTGGTCTTAGGTACGATTTTATACCTTTTGATTTGTATTTTTCAATAGTTTTGAAATATTTTCATGTAAAAGTTTATGTTTTTAGAAATCTTTCGTACATCGTTTTACAATATCACATGGCACCTTAAGATTCTGGCCGATTTCTTATTCTGTTTTTCCAATCAGCCAGTCAAGTGCATTAATTCTTCTAATTCCTTCATAATCCGCTTCTGGATCTTCATCCAATGTTAGCAAAATCTTTTGATAATGATCATGAATCTTTTGAAGTGGCAACAATTCTCTCTTTAATGTTTTTTCGTCTCGAACTGTTGCAGCTACCTGATAATAGATGATCCTTTTTTGATCCATACAAACAAAATCGACTTCCAAATCATCAAGCTTTCCTACATATACTTCATATCCTCTTCGGATCAACTCTAAATATATGACATTTTCCAATATATGTCCAACATCTGTTGATCTGCTTCCTAATAACATATATCTTAATCCAATATCAGCAACATAATATTTTTCTAATGTTTTCAGATATTGTTTTCCCTTGATATTATATCTTTTCGCCTGATATATAACATAGCTTTCCATAAATGCTGTCAAATATTTTTCAACTGCTCTTACATCTATTTTCCTTCCAGCTGATGTCATGGTGTCTGCAATCTTCTTTGTAGATAATTGATTCCCAATATTATCAAAAATAAATCTTGTAATACTTTCTAACATCATCGTATCTGTAATCTTATGTCTTTGAGCAATATCTTTTACTATAATTGTATTATAAATTCCATCCAGATAATCTCGGATTTCTTTCGGATGTCCAGCTAATTCCAATGCATATGGAAAAGAGCTGTTTTCCAGATATGTTGTATATTTTCTTTGAAGATTATCCTCATCTCCAGTACTTTCTACATATTCTTTAAAGGACAATGGCAGCATTTTAATTTCT
Source organism: Anaerostipes sp. Marseille-Q3525 (assembly GCF_018223505.1). NCBI lineage: Bacteria > Bacillati > Bacillota > Clostridia > Lachnospirales > Lachnospiraceae > Anaerostipes > Anaerostipes sp. Marseille-Q3525. Next base: position 8,403 of record NZ_JAGTTT010000002.1, on the reverse strand, counting down.
ACATATCTTCCAGATAATAATGTTGCAATTTCAGATGATAGCATGTTGGCATTTGAACCTGTCACATATAGGTCAACATTATTTTTTATATATAAACTGTCTACAACTCTTGGAAAATCTTCACATTGCTGAATTTCATCCAAGAATATATAATTCATCTGGTCTGGCAATAGTCGTTCTTTGATATATGCATAAAGTTTTTTAGGATCTCTCATATCATAAAAATCATAATCTTCAAGATTTATTGCTATGATCTGCTCATTTGTTACTTTCATTTCTTTCTGCAAATAATCTTGATAAATTTCCATGATCGTAGATTTTCCGCATCTTCGGATTCCTGTAATAACTTTAATTAACTGTTTATCTTTAAATGCGATTAACTTATTTAAATAGTCGTCACGACTTATTATCTTACTTACCATTTTATTATCCTCCTTTTATAAATTTTATTATATTTTAGCTTTTTATTTCATTATTTTCAATAGTTTTATACAATTGATGTATAAAACTATTGCATTTTGTATATTTTTTGTAATTTTTATACTATTTTTTTATAATCAACAAACTTTTTATAATATATTTTTTGTAAAAGACAATAAATTCATACAAAAATAGTGAGACCGGAATTTCTATTTGTTCTTGTCTCACTATTTTTACTTACAATATTCTTATTTTAATACTTTTACCATTCGAAACACCTGCTCTACTGTATCCATCAGATTCTCATTGGCATTTTTCTTCTTCATTGCATCTTCCAATGATACAGCTGATCTTACAATTGGAAAATATGCATCAATTCCTGCTTCGTTGCATGCAGCTGCACCTTTGGTCACTGCTCCTGAGAATCCTAATACTAATTTTCCATATTTCTTCGCAAGTTTTGCTACTCCGATCGGTGCTTTTCCCATCGCTGTCTGAGCATCTAAGCATCCTTCTCCTGTGATCACGATGTCCGCATCTTTGATCTCTTCTTCTAGTTTTGTTTCATGTAAGATCAAGTCAACACCTGACTTTAGGGTTGCATTTGTAAACGTTAAAAATGCAAATCCTAAACCACCTGCTGCTCCTGTTCCTGGTTTATTAGCATCTGCTTTTGTAAAGCTTTGTTTTGCAATCTTTGCATAATCTGCTAACCACTGATCCATGTCTTTTACCATCTGCTTCGTGGCACCTTTTTGTGGACCAAAGATCGCACTGCAGCCTTCTTCTCCACATAATGGATTTGTCACATCGCAGGCAATATGAAATTCACAGTCTTTTAATTCTGAGATTACATGGTCATCTTTGATCTTTGCTAAATCTTTTAATCCGATTGCTCCGTGTTTGATCTGATTTCCATCTTTGTCGAGAAAATCGTATCCCAACGCCTGTAACATTCCAGCCCCACCATCATTCGTTGCACTTCCACCAATTCCCATGATGAAACGTCTGCAGCCTTTATGAATCGCATCAGTGATCATCTGTCCAACTCCATAAGTTGTTGTGTATAATGGATTCCTTTTTCAATTGCATGTGCTGCTTGGATTGATGTCAGACTTCCCTTCAATGAATCAATCGCAATTACTACTTTCATCCGAAAACCTCCGCTTTCTTTTGTATCTTATCAACTTATTTTCCACATTTGAATACTAATTTTCTCAGACAATCCACAGGAATCATCGTCATTGACAACAAGACTGTGACAATCCAGCCTTTTGCCCCAAATGGAATGCAGCTAAACATATTTCCGATCCATGTAAATAGTGGAAACGGAATCAGTGCTGCATTTACGATAATGATCTGTACTAACATGATGATAAAGAATACCTTTAAGAAATCTGGATTTTCATTTAATCGTTTAAAGATTCCAAACCTGTCATCTCTAACATTGAATCCATTAAATAATGCACTAAAGATAAATAATACAAAATACGCTGTCAAATGTTCGGCTTCATTGTCAAATATATGACTGATCACTGGAAGTTTTAAGAATAGAAAACTTAAAATAACCAACCATACTCCTGACCATCCGATCTGTATTGCCATATCTTTACTGATAATACTCTCATCACGTTTTCTTGGTGCCTCTTTCATATATTTATGAAGTGCTGGTTCATTTCCAAGCATCATAGCTCCAAGACCATCCATGACTAGATTTACAAATAGTAAATGTGTAACCTTCAATGGTTCTTCCACACCAAAAAATGGTGCAACCGCGCTGACAACAACGGCTGCCACGTTGATCACTAGCTGAAATCTACAGAACTTCAAGATATTATGATAGATCGTTCTTCCATACCAGATGGCATCTTTGATCGATGAGAAATTATCATCCAAAATGACGATCTTACCAGCTTCTTTCGCAGCTTCCGTTCCACTTCCCATCGCAAATCCGACATCTGCTCGTTTCAATGCTGGAGAGTCATTGACACCATCACCTGTCATACCTACGACAAGATTCATTTCCTGGCACAGACGTACCATTCTTGACTTATCTGTCGGCAATGCCCTTGCAATAACACGGATCTCTGGAAGGATCGCTTTGACTTCATCATCACTCATCTGATTTAACTGTGCAGAAGATAATGCTCTGTCTGATTCATTCTTTAATAATCCTGCATCCTTTGCGATCGCTACTGCCGTCTCCAAGCGGTCACCTGTGATCATTACAACTTGAATTCCAGCTTCCTGAACTTCTCTGATCGCATCTTTTGCGGATGGTCGGACATCATCCCTGATCGCAACTAACCCTATGAGTACAAGATCATCATTGATCTGATTCTTTACAAGTTCTTTCTCTGAATAGCCAAATGCAAGAACACGCATTGCTTTTGCTGCCAATGCATCGATTTTCGCATTTAATGCCTTATGATCGATCTCTTTGATCTCCCCATCTGCGTTTATATATTTTACTGCCTTTGTAAGTAAACGTTCTGGCGCACCTTTATAAAATGTTTTTCCTAACACTTCAATTCTTGCCTGACTGAATTTATTGGATGAGTTAAATCCCTGATGTGTTGTAACTTTACATTCTTTGTTCTCATCTAACATATAAAATGTCTCTTCTCCAATAAATTTTAATAACGCCTGATCCGTCGCATTCCCACCAATAACTTTATGGTATACATCAAACATCGCCTGCGTGTTTTTCCCGATCGCAAGATCTAATAATCCCTTTACTTTTCCATGCTGTTTTAATTCTTTTGGAGGAATGGAAGTTCCATCTGCTGTAAAAAAGTCAACAACTTCCAACTCCCCTTTTGTGATCGTTCCTGTCTTATCACTAAATAAGATATTCAGGGAACCTGCAGTCTCAATTCCTTCCGCTTTACGGACCAATACATTATGATCTAACATCTTACTCGTATTCTGCATCAAAACAAGCGAGATCATCAAAGGAAGCCCCTCTGGAACCGCACAGACGATAATTACAACCGCCAGTGAAACTGCATTGATCAAATCCTCAACAACCTTCGCAACACCCATAGCAAAATATGCCTGAATACCACCAGCCATTAAAATAAAATATCCAAAATATAACGCTGCGATCACGATCGCACCAATATATCCAAACTTAGAAATCTGATCAGCAAGCTTAGAAAGTTTGACCTTCAATGGAGAATCTGGTTCTTCTTCCTGCATCTCCTCAGCCATCTTTCCCATCATTGTATGGAGTCCAACTCTCTGGACATCCATCACACCTTCCCCATCAAAGATCACAGCCCCACGGAACAAAGAATACGAATCTACAAATGTATCTCCCGTAATCTCCTCCGCTAGATAAATATTCTCTCCGGCTGCCTTCTTCTCACACTCCTCTGCTTCTCCATTTAAAGCAGAATTATTCACTCTTAAACTTCCTTCATGCAAAATACCATCCGCAGGAATCTTATCCCCCGACTGCAATAGCACCTGATCACCGACAACCACATCATCGACATCAATGACTGCCACGACACCATTTCTGTGGACCTTACACTGATCTTTCTTCGCACTTTCCTTCAATTCTCGATACTTCGTATCACTGGCAACCCCAGTCTTCGCCGTAACAAACGCCACGATCAAAACCGCTACGATCGTACCTGTTGGCTCATAAATCTCTGCATACCCGAAGAAAAACATTACGATCATCAGACCCGCGATCACAAGCAGCACCCGGATCATCGGATCCTGAAACGTCTCCTTAAACTCCTGCCAAAATGTTGTCGGCTCAGAGTCCGGAATCTCATTGGAGCCATATTTGGCTCTAGATTCCTTTACTTCTTTATCTGTAAGACCTTTTATGTTCATAAATAACTACCTCCTAACCAAATAACTAGTAAAATTTATTTCTGATTTTCTTTAGTATAACAGAAAACAGTTAAAACAAAACACCTTTGTAATATTTTAGCATAAAAAAGTGGGCTGCAACCATGCAGCCCACTATAATGAAAAGAGAGGATTAAAATATATATGAAAAACTATGTCTTAAGTATACCAAAATCTCCACTTCATTCAATATTCTAAATCTAAACAATTCTAAAGAAATTATAAACTTGTATAAAGAGAAAATTATCCACAATTATATTTATGTTACAAAATAACTATCAACAATCAGTCACCAGCTGCCGCCTCCGCCGCCTCCGAATCCGCCTCCGGAGAATCCTCCGCCACCAGAAAATCCACCAGAGCCTCCGCTGTCTTTGGATGGTTCCACGATCGTCAGATTCTCGGACACCACATGATCCATATAATGTCCCATCATGTAATAATGGAAGTAAGGATCACTGCCACCATAGACATACCAATCTGGTGCAGGGAGTTTTAATGCATCCAGTTTCTTTGCATATAGATCAAATAATCCAAATACCATAGAATAAGGTAGAATATGATAAAACATACCTGGTTGGTCTTTTGCCAGTACTTTCATTCGATCTAACTCTGCTGTCTCAATGAAATCACGAAGTCCTGCTAAATACCCCATCCATTCCACACACTGATGGGTTCTCTTCTTCATAAATGCCGTTAAAATCACTCCGATAAATGATACCACAACAATGACAAGATACACACCAAAGAAATCAAATAATTCACCTCTCTGTATCTTCACATAATAATACAATCCATAGAAAATAAATCCTAAAATAGAAAGTAATGCAGACGCAATCGGCAGGCCAGTTCTTGCTCCTTTTGAAATAGCATACCATTTATCTACACTGTGACATACAAGGAACATTCCGATAAAGTATAAAATCCATGCCATCAATGGAAGGATAAGATTTAAGATTCCATCTGGACTGTACAGCATCATAACAAATGCAAATAAACAGATTGGAAGCTGCATTAGTACAAATGATATAATTCTTGCAGATTTTGATGATGTTGTATAAATCTTTTTCCTATACTCATACTTAATATCATCTTTTACAATAGCAACTGTATCTGCAAATTTATATTGCAGTGAAGAAGCGTTCACTTGATCTTTCTTCTTAAATAACTCTTTAAACATCGTTTGCTGGTATCTTGGCTCTGATTCAGGAATATCTTTAAGTTTGATAAACTCCATATCTTCTTTGCCTTTTTCTTTCATCTTCAGATATCCCTTATCTGCCCAGTAAAGGATCAATGAAATAACGTCTTTGTCATCTACAGATCCATCTATTACATATCCAACAACCGCACTGTCCATTCCTTCTGGTGGCTGATATTGGATAGATGGGATGATCTTTTCATCGCGTCCAAACCTGGCAAATAGCACAGCTATGATCAGAAGAATTCCAATCGTGACCACAAAAATAAATCCACCCGCTCCGATTTCATTTCTTTCTGTAAAATACCCATCTCCTAGATCACTGTAACATGTCAATCCATTTTTAAATGGTAAAGACTTCTTCAATGTTCCTGTGATCTGCGCATTTTTCTCATCATATTTTAAAGTCAGCACATCCTTTGCATTCTTTGATTCACCATAACGCCCATAGAAAAAATTCACACTTTTAAGATCTGTTTTCTTTGGAAAATGAATCGTAAATGTACTTCCTTTTGGTATGTTATTTCTCCAGAGAGTTGGAAAAATATTGTAATACAAATAATCAAATGTATCTCCCTGATATTGTGGTGTCAGCTGATACGTGAATTTATAATTTCCTTCGTTTACCGTATAATCCTCGGAACCAAACTGCAATACCTCACTGTTACCATCAGAATCTTCTTGTAAATCTGTATTGCTGTCATTTTTTAACAGATCAAAATCTGCATAATAAAGTAGTTTTTTCTGACCTCCATTCTTGTCGATCGTTACCACATTCCCTTTGTATGGAATATAGCGGTAAATTCCATGTCTTGGATTAACAAATTTTACTTTGATATTCTCCGTTACTGTATAACTTCCGTCTTTCCCAACCTTGACATTAACATCAAATTTCTTTGTCTGCATATTCGAATCATATGTAACTTCATCATCTGCAAACACATTATTTCCTGTCCCCATAAAAATCATGGCAGCCATCATGACTGCCATTATGATACAGGTAATCCACTTTTTCATAGTGCTTTTCCCCCTGTTCGATCATTAGAATTTTACCTGTACATTCTCACGTTCTGATTCATTAGAAACCTCAAATAATGGTTTTCTCTTAAATCCAAAGATTCCTGCTATGATATTGCCAGGGAATAATTCTGTCTTTGTATTGTAGCGGTTTACAACCCCGTTATAATATCTTCTGGAGCCTGCGATTTCTTCTTCTAGTCTCTGAAGCTGATCTTGCAGTTTATTAAAGTTCTCATTTGCCTTTAATTCCGGATAACTTTCAGATACTGCAAATAAGGATCTCAGTGCTCCTGATAACACATTCTCCTGCTTGATCTTATCATCCACGCTTGTTGCTGTCATTGCATGATTTCTCGCTGCAACGACTCTCTCTAATGTCTCTGATTCGTGTTTTGCATAACCTTTGACTGTCTCCACATAGTTTGGGATCAGGTCATAACGTTTCTTTAATGAAACGTCCATTGCTGAAAATGCTTCTTCTGTCTTATTTCTTAATGTTACAAATCCATTGTATGAACTGATCAGCCATATCACTATGATAAGCACGATCACTCCGATTACGATCATTGGTATCATATAGCTCGCCCCTTTCTTATCTTGGCTTGTTTTCTCTATCATACGTTATTCTATGCTAAACTGCAACAATGAAATTCCCATCTGAAATAATCTAATTTTTCTAACTAAAACAATCCAAAAAATTCTCTTTGCAGCCTATCATAATAATAAATATTATCGGATAATATCTCATCTGTTTTCAACATTTTATTTGACTCTTCGATAATATCCAGCAGATTTTCACAGCTTAGACTTCCCTGATCCAGCAAGATAATACATTCATGAATGCTTGTTGGAAGTAAATAAAGGTTATCGTGATATTTGCAGGCAAAATTGTATAATAAGTTCTCATAACAGATCACACCCGAACCATATCTTCGTACATCATTTGACAGAAGAAATACCGGTTCATCATCTGTATGACCAATGATCTTTTTATCTGCTGGCTCAATTCTTTCTGGAAGTAATCTTGGCGTATTCTTTTTTGCCATTTTCCATAACTGATCTGTAGTCCATCCATGATCTGCTGCCTGTCTTGCATCAATTGGATGCACTGTGTATCGATCTGTATCTAACATTCCAAATACTACCGCCATATCTTCAAATATCATATATGGTCTGTCTTTTAATTGATCCTGCCTTGACTTAAAATCTGTCAGGTAATAAATAATTCTTCCTGTCTGTGTTTGCATTCCTTCCTCTTTCTCGTTGTTCTCCTGTTTTCCTGCTTAATTATTCTGTTTTCCTACCTATCATAACACTTACTATTGCTATCAGCAATATTTTAGAGTGGGACTGTCACTGTGGGATAGTGGTTTTTCATAGCTCTCGGTAATAGTATTTTTTTATGGAGGTATTTTATGAAAATCGACTTAAAAGAATTAGGAAAACGTATCAAACTCATACGCAAAGGGCAGGATCTTACACAGGAAATGTTAGCCGAAAAAGCAGGTGTCAGCCAGCATTATATTTATGAAATTGAAGCTGGACGAAAGGCTATGTCTATTCATAGTTTTGCATCTTTAACATGTGCCTTAGATGTTTCTGCTGATTATCTTTTATTTGGAGATGAGCTGCAACTGCTGGATGTCGATACTCCTTCATCTCATAATCAATTAATGGAAATTGCTGCTGAATTGAATCCGTCACAGAGAGATCATGTATTGGAGATTCTGGAAGTGATGGTTCCTTATATAAAGAATTAAGTTTATACAATCAAAACCACCGGCTTAGCCGGTGGTTTGTACTAGCCCTATAAGGGCTTATTACCGACGCTAAGTCTAAAGACTCATCGAATTTGGTTCGCCAACTGTACCGTCATTTACTTATTAAGCCCTATG